>DATFQP010000046.1:0-6542 GCA_035264145.1 Propionibacteriaceae bacterium | reverse complement strand
TGCGCGATGGAGATCGTGATGCCGCGCTGCCGCTCCTCGGGAGCCTTGTCGATCTGATCGAAGGCGGACACCTCGTTCAGGTTCGGGTACTTGTCGTGCAGCACCTTCGTGATCGCCGCGGTCAGCGTGGTCTTGCCGTGGTCGATATGCCCGATGGTGCCGATGTTGACGTGCGGCTTGGTCCGCTCGAACTTGGCCTTTGCCACTGAGGGCTCCTTCTTGGTTTCACTTGCCACGCGGTCGCGAGGCGTTGCTCTGGTTGTTGGGTTTGGTCGCCGTCCTGGCCCGGCCTAAGTTTTCCCGCCTGTACGGCCGGCGTCAAACGGGACCTTACGGCTGTCGGGTCACTCTCCCCGCGCCTTCTGGATGATCTCCTCGGCGACGCTCTTGGGGGTCTCGGCGTAGGAGTGGAACTCCATCGAGTACGACGCCTGGCCGGAGGTCTTCGACCGCAGGTCTCCCACGTAGCCGAACATCTCCGACAGCGGCACGAGGGCCTGGACCACCTTGTTGCCGTGCAGGTCGGTCATGGCCTGGATATGCCCGCGCCGGGAGTTCAGGTCGCCGATGACGGTGCCCAGATAGTCCTCGGGCGTGGTCACTTCGACAGCCATGATCGGCTCCAGCAGTGCCGGGTCCGCCTTGCGCGCCGCTTCCTTGAACACCATCGAGCCAGCGATCTTGAACGCGAGCTCGGAGGAGTCGACGTCGTGGTATGCGCCGTCGACCAGGGTCACCTTCACGTCTTCGACTGGGTAGCCTGCGAGCACACCGAACTGCATGGCGTCCTGGATCCCCTCGTCGACCGCCGGAATGTACTCCTTCGGGATCCGGCCGCCGGTGATGGCGTTGACGAACTCATAACCGGTACCGGATTGCAGCGGCTCCAGGTTGATGATGACCCGACCGTACTGCCCTGAGCCACCGGACTGCTTCTTGTGGGTGTACTCGACCTTCTCCACTTTGCGCCGCAGGGTCTCGCGGTAGGCCACCTGAGGCTTGCCGATGTTCGCCTCGACGCGGAACTCACGCTTCATCCGGTCGATCAGCACCTCCAGGTGCAGCTCCCCCATGCCGGCGATGATCGTCTGACCGGTCTCGTCGTCGGTGTGCACCCGGAACGTCGGGTCCTCCTCCGCGAGCCGCTGGATGGCGGTGCCCAGCTTCTCTTGGTCGGACTTGGTCCTGGGCTCGATCGCCTGCTCGATGACCGGGGCGGGAAAGTCCATCGACTCCAGAACGACCTGCGCGCTCGGATCGCTCAAGGTCTCACCGGTGGTGGTGTCCTTGAGCCCCATTACGGCCACGATCTGGCCCGCGCCGACTGAAGCGATCTCCTGCCGTTTGTTGGCGTGCATCTGGTAGATCTTGCCGATCCGCTCCTTGCGGCCTTTGGTCGCGTTGAGCACCGTCGAACCGGCCTCGAGCTTGCCCGAATAGAGCCGAATGTAGGTCAGCCGGCCAAGGTGCGGATCAGCGGCGATCTTGAACGCGAGCGCGGAGAACGGATCGGACTCGACGGGATGCCGCTCGATACGGACCGACTCGTTGCCGGGCTTGAAGCCGTCGATAGCGGGCACGTCGAGCGGCGACGGCAGATACGCGATCACCGCGTCTAGCAGTGGCTGCACACCCTTGTTCTTGAAGGCGCTGCCGCACAGCACCGCGGTGATCTGGGACGATAGCACCGCGCGACGGATGGAGTCGGCGAGCAGCTCGGGGGTGATCGAGTCCTCGCTGTCGGTGAGGTACGCCTCCATCAGATGGTCGTCGTAGTCGGCGACCAGTTCGATCAGCGCGTGGCGCGCCTCTCGTGCCTTCTCGACCATGTCGGCGGGAATCTCCTCGACCGCATAGTCCTCGCCGATGGTCGTCTCGCCGCGCCAGGTCAGAGCGCGCATCTTGACCAGATCCACCACGCCGATGAAATTGGCCTCTGAACCGATCGGCAGCTGCACTACCGCCGGTATCGCGTTGAGCCGGTTCTTGATGGTGCCGACGCAGAAGTCGAAGCTCGCGCCGGTCCGGTCCAGTTTGTTGACAAAGCAAATCCGGGGCACCCGGTACCGGTCGGCCTGACGCCACACGGTCTGGCTCTGCGGCTCCACGCCGGCTACACCGTCGAACACGGCGACGGCACCATCGAGCACCCGCAGCGAACGCTCCACCTCGACCGTGAAGTCGACGTGGCCAGGGGTGTCGATGATGTTAATCTGGTGGTCTTTCCAGTGACAGGTCGTCGCGGCGGACGTGATCGTGATGCCGCGCTCCTGCTCCTGCGCCATCCAGTCCATGGTCGCGGCACCTTCGTGCACTTCACCGATCTTGTAGTTGATGCCGGTGTAGAACAGGATGCGCTCAGTCGTGGTCGTCTTGCCCGCGTCGATGTGGGCCATGATCCCGATGTTGCGGACCTTGGACAGGTCAGTCTTGATGTCGACAGCCATGGTTTGGCTTCAACCTCTCCTTAGTTGATTGCGTGCTCGATGAAGCCAGGTGCGGCTTCCGCAGAGCTGAGCCTCGGCGCTGGGATTACCAGCGGTAGTGGGCGAACGCCTTGTTGGCCTCGGCCATCTTGTGAGTGTCCTCACGACGCTTGACGGCGGCGCCGAGTCCGTTTGAGGCGTCCAGGATTTCGTTCATCAGGCGCTCAGACATGGTCTTCTCCCGCCGCTGCCGGGCAAAGGTGACCAACCAGCGCATCGCCAACGTCGTCGCTCGAGCCGGCTTGACCTCGACCGGCACTTGGTACGTGGCGCCGCCGACACGACGGCTCTTGACCTCCAGCGACGGGCGGACGTTGTCCAGTGCGCGCTTGAGCGTCTGCACCGGGTCGACGCCGGACTTCGTCCGCGTCCCCTCCATGGCGGTGTACACGATGCCCTGCGCGATGGTCTTCTTGCCGTCAAGCAGGATCTTGCTGACCAGCTGGCTCACCAACGGCGATCCGTACACCGGATCGACCATCACCGGACGCTTCGGGGCGGGGCCCTTGCGAGGCATTACTTCTCCTTCTTCGCGCCGTACCGGCTGCGTGCCTGCTTGCGGTTCTTCACGCCCTGAGTGTCCAGCGTGCCGCGAATGATCTTGTAGCGAACGCCAGGCAGATCCTTGACTCGTCCTCCGCGAACCAGAACCATCGAGTGTTCCTGGAGGTTGTGACCGACCCCCGGGATGTAAGCCGTGACCTCGACCTGGGAGGACAGTCGAACCCGTGCCACCTTTCGCAGGGCCGAATTCGGCTTCTTCGGGGTAGTCGTGTACACGCGTGTGCAGACGCCCCGGCGCTGCGGGGAGCCTTTCAGGGCAGGCGTCTTGGTCTTGCTGACCTTGTCCTCCCGGCCCTTGCGGACCAGCTGCTGAATTGTGGGCACCGCGTGATATCTCTTCCTGTAGTCGTTCGGGGGCGCGATCCACCGGCCGTTGCCGAGGATCGCCGTGCGGGACACCTCGAGGTCGGAAACATCGGGGCACGCACAAAGAGTCGGGCAAGCCCGAACACAAGGATTCAGGGTATCTCGTGAGCGGGATGCGGTCAAAGCGCCAACCGACAGTACGTTGTGGCCGTTCGCCGTTGGAATCAACGCCGCCACCCGGTCGTGGTATTCCACAGCGGATAGGGTCAGGACCCGAACTGGGTGAAGCCGATCAGGAAGCGGAGGATGCATGATCGGGATGGTGCTCGCGGCCGGAGCCGGGCGCCGGCTGCGGCCTTACACCGACACGCTGCCCAAGGCGCTGATCCCGGTCGCCGACGGCACCGCCATCCTCGACATTTCACTCCACAACCTGGCGGCTGTGGGGCTGACCGACGTCGTGGTGGTCGTGGGTTATGCGGCGGACGCGGTGACCCAGCGAGTCGGTCAGCTGGAGGATCGGCACGGCGTACAGCTCAGGTTGGTGTACAACGACAAGGCCGAGATCTGGAACAACGCTTACTCGATGTGGGTGGCGCGAGAGCACATGGCGGGCGGTGCATTGCTGGTGAACGGAGACACCGTGCATCCGCCAACGGTCGAGGAGGCCTTGCTGGCCGCACGCGGGCCAGAGATCCTGCTTGCTGTCGACCAGGAGAAGACGCTGGGCGAGGAGGAGATGAAAGTGCTCCTCGACGCCGACGGTAACCTGGCGAAGATCACGAAGTTGATGGATCCGGCCAGCGCCCATGGGGAATACATCGGCGCCAGCCTCATTGAGCCGAGCGCCGTGCCCGCCTTGGCCGCGGCATTGCAAGTGACCTTCGAACGCGACCCGAATCTGTACTACGAGGATGGCTACCAGACGTTTGTCGATCACGGCGGCCGGATCGGCACGGCGCCCATCCCGGTAGGGACTTCGTGGGTGGAAGTGGACGATCCTCGTGATCTCGCCCGGGCCCGAGAGATCGCATGCCTCTACTAGCGCGGATGCTGGCTAGTCCGCTGTTCGTGGACATCCGGCCGGGTGCGATAGCCGATCTTGCGGGACTCCTGCACCGTCGCAACATCTCGACCCACGGCAGGGTGCTCGTTGCGGTCGGGCGGGGTCAGGGCGAGCAGATCTGGGCTCAACTGCAGGCCGACCTGCCCCGGGCCGACCACTTCGTCGTCGGCGGTGCCAACCTGGCGGCGGCGGGGGAACTTCTGGCCGCCGTGGGCGCTCACGGCTACGACGCGATCGTGGCCGTCGGTGGCGGTAAGACATTGGACGTGGCCAAGTACGCGGGCAGCCGGGCCGCGTTGCCGATGGTCGCGGTCGCGACCAGCCTGGCCCACGATGGGCTCTGCTCACCCGTCGCCTCGCTCGAGCATCCACACGGCAAGGGCTCGTTCGGGGTGGCCATGCCCATCGGCGTTGTCGTCGATCTTGATCTGGTCCGGACCGCACCGCCGATCCTGGTGCGGGGCGGAATTGGGGATGTCGTCAGCAACATGTCCGCGATCGAAGACTGGCGACTGGCCGAACGTGAACGCGGGGAGTTCGTCGACGGGCTGGCGATGGCGTTCGCACGCAACGCGGCGGAGGCGATTCTGCATCGCGACGACAGCATCGAGAACGACGACTTCGTGATCACGCTGGCCGATTCGTTGGTGTTGTCGGGTATGGCCATGGCTGTCGCCGGCACATCCCGGCCGTGCAGCGGTGCGGACCACGAGATCATCCACGCGATCGACTCCCTCTATCCGCAGACCGCCGGACATGGTGAACTCGCCGGCCTGGGGGCGCTCTTCAGCTACCACCTGCGGGACCACGACGACATGTTCGACTTGATGGCCCGTCGGCTGGCTCAGCATGAGTTGCCACGCACGCCCGCCGATCTGGGCCTCACCGACGAGCAATTCGTTGCGGCCGTCCGCGAGGCGCCGGCCACCCGGCCGGACCGATACACGATTCTGGAGCACCTGGACCTCGAGGAGGCGGCCATCCGGGACCGGGTCAAAGGCTTCGTCGAACGCTTGAGCTGACCGAGGCAGGACGCTCAGCGCACCAGCGCCGACTGGCGGAGTTCCGGGTCAAGATCATCGCCCGCCTCCAGGAGCCGAGGCATGAGATCTCGATCGATCATCAGGGCGCGAAAAGCCAGTCCGACGGTCACCTCGTGATCGGGGCGACGGACGATCTCGATCGGATCTCCGGTGACGATCGCGCCGGGGGACACCACGCCGAGGTAGGCACCGGGGTGACCGAAGGCAGTGAAGGTCTTCAACCATCCGGGCAACCCCAGAAACCCGCGAAAGGTTGCGCACGGAATGCGTGGCGTCGTCACCTGCAGCACGACGTCCCCACCGATCCGCCACTGATCACCCAGTCGAGCCGCATTGATCTCCAGGTCCAGGGTGGTCAGATTCTCCCCGAATGCCCCGTTCGGCAGTTCCCGCCCCAGCTGTTCTTGCCATGCGTCCAAATCCTCCCGGGCGTACGCGTACACAGCCTGGCTGTCACCGCCGTGATGCTTTGCGTCACCGATGAAGTCGCCTACCAGGCCACTCCCCAGCCCGACCGTCTTCGGTCCGGGAGCGCGTATCTCAACCGGATGCTCGACCGGCCGCTTGCCGATCCCGGTGGACTTCTCCTTCTTGTAAGGGTTGGCCTGCGGTCTGCCGACGTTGACCGACTGAAGGAACGCCACCGAGACAGGCTACGTCGGCGAGGAGTACACGCTGATGCGCACACCTGAGATTGTGCCTGTCCT
The DNA here is from genome assembly GCA_035264145.1 of Propionibacteriaceae bacterium. GTDB lineage: Bacteria > Actinomycetota > Actinomycetes > Propionibacteriales > Propionibacteriaceae > Microlunatus. The sequence continues at coordinate 370 of DATFQP010000046.1, read as the reverse complement.
GTGAGCTGCTGTGACCGCCGTATGAAGACGCCCGCAGCGGGCCAATCCGTGCTCGGGCGCCCATAGCGTGGTGTCACAACTCACCGACGCCGGCACAGAAGGAGCCAGTCGAGATGCGTGTTGATCATCGCGAGGACGAACTCGAAAACCATGATCGAGGGCTTGACTACGATCTTCCTCGGTTGCTGCAGCGCCGGGGCATGCTGAAACTGGTGCTCGGAGCCAGTCTGGCCGGGACTGGACTCGTCAGTCTTGCCGCATGCGCCGACGACACAACCGGCACTACCGCGGCACCGACCGGTCCTGAAGGCGCGCCGACCGGTGCCGGTGGTCCTCCGGACGGCGGGAGCCCCGGCGGCGGGGCCGCCGG
>DATFQP010000045.1:0-12804 GCA_035264145.1 Propionibacteriaceae bacterium | reverse complement strand
GGGGACACGTTCATGGCCGGGTTCCTCGACGGCTACATCGGCCGCGGCCAAGACGTCGAAGCCTCGCTCGCGCGCGGCGCCGCCGCTGCCTCCATCGTCTGCTCCCGGCACGGCGCGGACCCGCCGACCGTTCCGGAGGTGGAGTCGGTGCTGACCAGCCGAAGCTGATCAGGGCGACCGCACCGAGTTTGGGCACCAGCCTGTGTCTGGGTGAGGGCTGATCGGGGTGCCGGCCAAAGGATTTCATTACGCGCCTGCCATTTCCTTGCGACCTAGAGCAGCTCGGCACGACGGGTTCGCCACGGTGTGCAGCTACCAACGCAGGCACTCGAACAAGTGTTCTAAAATGCTTTATGCGGTACGGCATCGCACTGCAAGAAGGTGGCTGGGTGGTTCGAGATCACATCAGCGGCCAGACCGTGACCCGGCCGGCTACGTCGGAGGAGGCACAGCAGGCGGTCGCTGAATGGAACGCTCGCTGTGTCACGCGGCGAGTAGAGCCGCCGGTCAAGGTTGACGGCTGGGGGCCGGCTGGCGAACTGCGAGTATGGCTGCACGCTGAGGATGGGTGGTGGGGGCTGGTTGCCGGCCGGCACGGAGTGCGGTGGATGCGCGCCGAAGATCTCCGCCCCTCTCCGCCCGACATGTCGGACGGCGCAAGCTAGCTTGGACGCGAACGCCGACAGTCCGCTGAAGGCCATCTAGTCACCGGACGGCAGGATATCGAGGAGTTCCCTGGCCTCGATCAGGTCCGCGAACCCAAAACCCTCGGTGAATGTCTTGTACACGGTGCGTAGCAGCTGGTCGGCGTCGCCCCTGCCCTGGCCCCGCCAGAGGCGGCACAGTCGAATCGCCGCCCGCAGCTGCGTCATTCTTGCGCCGACGCTTCCTGCACTGTCGTACGCCTGGTGGAACCAGTGCGCCACATCGGCATCGTCGGCGCCGCTGAAGGTAAGCAGGTCGCCCTTGAGCAGGCTGAATTCGGGAACTGTAGACGTATCAGCCATCGCGGCGAGCTCCAGGGCATTGTCGATCAGCACTAGTCCCTCGGCGACCTTGCCGGCAAGGGCGTGGGCGCCTGCACTGATGGCCAGGAGCTGGGGCCAGAACACCGGCGGGGTCTTCCGCTCCTGATATAACGCGATGCCCTCAGTGACCTGTGCCAACCCCTCGTCAGGCCGGCCCAGCTGAGCGTCGGCCATGCCGAGCAGACACGTTCCGAGCGCTTTCCAGATCGGGAAGTCGTATTGCTGCACGAGATGGAGCACCTGGACCGCATGCTTCCTGACCAGCTCAGGCTGTCGCGACCAGAGGCGCAGGTAGCCGCAGTGGAACTGGACGTAGGCAAGGGTGTACGGGTGGTCCAGCTGAGTGGCCATGCTGATGGCTTCTTCGGCCCGCGCCAAGGCCTTGTCGGGGTAACCCAGCATCCAGAGGAAGAACGCGGAAGTGGTGAAGCAGGTCGCCCCTGCGTTGTTTCCTAGCCGGAACGGTCGGGACTGTACGGGCCCTGCTCGAAGTTGGACGATCGCCTCGTCCAGGTGCTCCAGCCCGGCAGCGATGCCATCTACGCTGCTGATACACAGGCCCACGACCAGATGCCCGTCCACCAGCATGCCAGGGTCCCTTTGCCGCTCGGCAAGATGCAGGATCTCTCGACCGATCCGAGCGCCCTTTTCGAACTGGGACTGTGCGATGTAGTAGCTGGCCAGGCTACGAAGCACTGGAAACAGTTGCGGCAGCTCGTTCCCCTCGAACGGCTTGAGGGCGGTCGCATAGGCCTCTTCCACCTCGCGCGAGTACCCCTTGGTGGCCATCAGCACCCTGGCCAGGCTCGTCCGCAGCGTGATCTCCTGCGTCGCCCGGTCCGGCGATGACGGTGCCGACGACAAGATGTCCAGCAGGTCGTTAGCCATCCCGATCGTCTCCTGGGACCAACCCCTGGCGTCGTAGAGCAGCCACAGACTGTCCACCAATTTGTTCAGTTGGACACGATCACGCTCCCCAACCCAGTACCGCCAGGCAAGGCGGAGATTGTCGATGTCAGCTGTCATGGCGGCCAGGGCGGCCTCGCGCCGCTGCCCGGTGAGGTGCCGCCATTGCCGCCTGGCGAAGTCAGCGAAGTATGCGGCGTGCGCCTGGTGCGCTGTGGCAGCAAGCTCCGGTGTCTCGTCCAGCCGTTCCGCCGCGTACTCCCTGATTGTCTCGAGCATCAGCAGCCTCGACGCGGCGTCGTCCGGGTCGACCTTCCGGATAAGGCTCTTGTCCAAGAGCGAGGCCAGGCCGTCGAGAGTGTCGACACCGGTCGCGGTCAACCAGTCCAGCTTCTCCGCAACCGCCTCAACGGCCTCGAGGCCAGCGCCGGAGAAGACCGAGAGCAGCTCGAACAGCCGGCGTTCGCCCGGTTCCAGTAGTTGGTAGCTCCATTCGATGGTGGCCCGAAGGGTCTGTTGTCTGGAGGGCAGGTCCCGCGCACCGCCGCGCAGCAGGGCCAACCGCCTGCCCAGGCGCTCGCGCAGCTCGTCAAGGGAGAACAGGTTGATCCGGGCGGTTGCCAGCTCAATCGCCAGCGGTAGGCCATCAACGCGCAAGCAGATGTCGGCGATGGCGGCCGCGTTTTCGTTGGTCAGATGGAAATCGGGTCTGACTGCCTGGGCGCGCTCGACGAACAGCTGAACGGCTTCATAGCCGGCGAGCTCCGCGGCGGTCAGCTGCTGGTGTCCTGCCTTGGGTAGAGATAGCGGCGGGACTGCGTAAAGGTGCTCGCCGCGCACATGCAGCGCCTCCCGGCTGGTGACCAACAGCTTGAGCTTGGGGCAGGCCGAGAGAAGCTCGACCGCCGTCGGTGCGGCGGCCATGACCTGCTCGAAGTTGTCTAGAACGAGCAGGACGCGTTCGTGCTCCAGCTCCCGCTCCAGGTCGGCCAGCAGCGGCTGGTCGGGGGTTTCAGTCACGCCGATGGTCCGGGCGATGCTGGCCAAGACGGCCTGAGTGTCGCGGAGGGCTGACAGGTCGATGAAGAAGACACCATGGTCGAACCTGTCGATAACATCAGCGGCGACCCGCAGCGCAAGGCGGGTTTTGCCGGTGCCGCCTGGACCCGTGAGGGTGAGCAGACGTACCGACTCTCGTTCGATCCGGTCGCGGATCTCCTGCAACTCGGTGTCGCGTCCGACGAATGTGGAGGCCTGTGTCGGCAGGTTGTTTGGCCGACGATCCAGGGTTGCCAGCGGCGGGAAGTCGCGGGGGAGCTTTGGGTGGATCAGCTGAAAGAGCTGTTCGGGTCGCCCCAGATCCTTGAGCCGGTGGGCGCCGAGGTCCAGGAGGCCGGCACCGTCCGGGAGCCGGTCGGCCACCAGGGCGGCCGAGGTGCCAGACAGCAGCACCTGGCCCCCGTGTCCGACCGCCATGATCCGAGCGCCGCGGATGACCGCCGGACCGAAGTAGTCGTCCCCCCGCGGTTGTGCTTCGCCGGAGTGCAGCCCCATCCGCACTCGCAGGGCACCGGTGTCCTGCCAGGGCTCTTCCAGCAGGCTTCGCTGGGCGGCTAGGCAGGCCAGCACGGCATCGGGTGTGGATCCGAAGACTGCCATCAGGCCATCACCAGTCGTCTTGACCACCTGCCCGCCCGCGGCGATCACCGCGGTGAGTAGGAGCGAGTCGTGACGCTCCAGCGCGTGCTTCATGGCCTGCGGGAAGCGCTCCCAGAGCCGTGTGCTGCCCTCAACGTCAGTGAACAGAAAGGTGAGGGTACGGGAGCCCTTATCGGGAAGCATGTGTTCACTCCCTTCGACGGCCCGGGAGCGTGGCGTGGACCGGGGCCCAGGTGCCTGTCAGGGATGCTACATCCAAGCCGGTGATGCGTCGTTCCCGCCGCTGTTGGGCGGATTCGCCTTCATCTGACAGGTGTCAGAGCCAACCCCGCCGTCTGAACAACACCACCAGGAGAACGCCGACTACGAGCATCAGGCCGAGCACGGCGAAGTAGCCCCATCGCCAACCGAGCTCCGGCATGTAGGCAAAGTTCATCCCGTACAGGCCGACGATCACCGTCCAAGCAATGCCGATCGAGCCCCAGGCAGTCACCTTCCGTACGAACCGATTCAGCTCTGTGGACACCCGCGTTTGAAACAGGTCGATCATCTCCTGCAGGTACTCGCGCTCAAGATCAGCAGTGTGCTGCAAGTGACGAAAGCCCTGCTGCATGTTTCGCACCCGGCGTAGGTCGGTCTGCATCAGTCCTTCCTGAAGACCCATGGTCTCGATCAAGTTCGCGAACGACTCTGCTGCCTGGGCGGCGCTGGTTCGGATGGCTTCCAGGTCGTGGCGTAGATCGAAAAGGTCCTGCAACAACGCTTCGGCCTTGATCGGATCACGCTGTGACACGTCACGTTCCAGCTGTGCGATCCGAGCCGACGACTCGATGATCAAATCCTCATGTGTCGCCATCGCTTCGGCCCGAATCGCGGCGACGAGCTCGAAAGAACTCGCTGGACGCAGCTGGCCGCTGTCGATCCGCTGGCGCACTGCGGTCAGTTCACGGCGCGCGATCTCCGACGTCAACGACGAGCTCGTCGGGCCCAGCACGGTGACCAAAGTGCTAGGAGTCAGGAACACCTTCAGTGGCTGGAAATACAGGCGCCCATCCGAGCCGCGCGAAAGTCCATTGATCGCACTGAAGTGGTGGTCGGCGTAGAAGCGCATCTTCGGCACCGGCGACCGATTGTGGCACTCCTGGATGTCGCTCGGCCTGACGTCAATCAGCTCAGCAAGCAGCGCCATGCTGTCCTCTTCGGTGTGATCGAAGTCCAGCCAGAGGGTGCCGGCATTTCGAACGGCGGCGTCACGGACCTCTGATCTCGACAGTGGCCGCGTCCCGGCCGGCGAAAGGAGCCGCGCTTCCATCCCGAACCTCCTCACTGCGACCTGACTGAGCGTCGCACATACGTGATCAGCCCGGGTCGGCCAGGCCTGGAATGTGGTGCGGTAGTCCCGGGTGATCTCCTGAACAAGGATCGCCTCGCGGCAGGAAGATGGGCCTCAACGTCAGCGAAACCCCAATCAATCGCGCGATCCAGGAGACCTTGCGCAGCTAGGGACCGGTTGCGGCAGCCTCGGAGGCGGGGGAGACCTGCTCAGCCTGCCTGGGCGGCCCAGAGATCCGGGCCGAACACCTCATAGCGGATGTGGTGAGCCGGTACGCCCCGCTGCATTAGCTCGGTGCGAATGTGGCGCATGAAGCCGAGCGGGCCGCACGTGAAGACGTGCACGTTGTCAGGCAATGGGATCTCCGAGAGGTCCATGTGGCCTTGACGAGAGCTGGTGTCGTCGGGGTCCACATGCTCATACCAGGTGTAGGAACTGAAGTTGTCGAGCTGATGCCCCATGCGCTGGACGGTCTGGCGAAGGGCATGATCCTGGGCGGTACGGTCGGCGTGGGCCTCGATCACCTGCCGCCGTGGCTGTGTCCGCACAATGTGCTCCACGATCGGCAGCACGGTTGTGATGCCCGCCCCCGCGCTTGCCAGAAGGAGCGGGGAATCCGAGGGCGTCACTACGAAATCTCCGGCCGGCGCACTGACGTCCAGAATGTCGCCCACCTTCGCTTGGTCATGTAGATAGGTAGACACCCGACCGTTCGGTGCGCCGTCCCTGCCCAGCACTCGCCGGACGGTGATCTGGAGTCGGGTACCGACTGCGGTCGAGGAGACGGTGTACTGCCTCGGCTGGCGGTCACCGTCGGGCAAATTCACGAACACTGAGACGTACTGCCCCGGCAGGATCTCCGGCAACGGAAGGTCATCCGCTGGTTCCAGGACCAGCGAGATTATGTCGGACGTTTCGTCGATGGTTTTGACGACGCGATAGGGACGGGTGGGCTGTGCCGGATCGACGCCGGCATGCTGGTAGAGCCGCGCCTCCTCGGCGACCAACTGAAGGGCGAACAGCCAGTAGACCTCCTCCCAGGCGGCTCCGACTTCCGGAGTGACTGCCTCACCGAGGATTTGAGCCACTGCCTCCAGCAGGTGGTGACCAACGATGGTGTACTGGTGAGCCCGAACCCCCAGTGAGATGTGCTTGTAGGCGATCCGTCGCATGACATGAGCGAACGACGGCGGATTCGGGTCTATGAGCTGAACGGCGTACGCGACCACCGAGCTCGCGAGTGCCTTGGCCTGCTCGCCGGTGGCTTGGTTTCCCTGGTTGAACACTCGCAGCAACTCGGGGTGTGCGGCGAACATGTTGCTGTAAAAGCGGGCCGTTATCTCATCGGCGTGCTCAGCGACGACCGAGGCCGTTGCTGATACCACGGCGTGGGAACTAGCCGACAGCAGGGACGAGGGCGCGGATTGGCCGGTGACAGTCATAGCTTCACTCCGAGGGCGGCAAAGGGTGCGACACAGGTCACGTTACCGAGCTGGCTACTTCGCTAACAGGGGCCGTCTCGGCACGACCGGAAAAGCAAAAGGCAATTCTCGAAGACGACCCAGCCGAGTTCGACTATCGCGAGAAAGAGCAGTCCAAAGACATTGCGCCGATCACAAGGTCCCCGATTTCAACGGGGTGGGCTAAATTCCGAGCTCAGCTTGCACTCGGCGCCCCACTACATCATTCAGCGTGCGCGGTCCTCTGCCGCCGAGGGGCGGAAATCGGTGACATGTTTTTCCAGCGGACTCGATAGGTATCGACCAATTCCTTGCGGCCCTTGAGCTGTTTAGGACCAATCAGCTCCGCTTGATCGTCGCCGGCCTGCAGCACGGTCACGGCGGCGGCGAGGATCTCACCGCCGGTTGCCTGGCTCTGCAGCCGTTGGGCGATATTGACCGCGTCTCCGAGCACCGTGTAATCCAGCCGCCCCGGTCCCCCGAGGGTTCCCGCGATGACCGTGCCGGTGTTGATCCCAATCCCGATCTCGGAGGTCGGCAAGTTCGTGTGCTCGGCGTTCTGGTTGAGGTCGAGCTGCCGGCGTTGCATAGCCGCCGCGCACACCAAAGCCTGCCGTGCGTGATCCTTGACAGGCCGGGGCGCACCGAACACCGCCATCACCGCGTCCCCGGCGAACTTGTCCACAAGCCCACCATGGGAGCTGACCACCTCCGCCATGGCCGTCAGGTGCCGCCCTATCACCACCGCCACTTGTCGCGGTGGGAGCCGTTCGGCCAGGGAGGCAAAGCCGCGGATGTCGGAGAACACGATGGTTGCCTCGAGTTCCTCCTGCAGCGATAACGCCGACGGCGATGCCGCTACCAGCTCCGTGACCTCCGGCGGAAGGAAGGAGGCCAGTGCCCGGGCAAACAGCGCCCGCTCCTTCATCTCCTGGAACCGAAGTCCAAGCCCGGTCTGGGTAGCCAGATCGGTGATGAGTTTCTGGCTCGCAGGCGTGAGCGGTTCGGCTGGGGAGACCGTCACCGTCAGCCCGCCAAGCAGCTCATCCTCGTGCCCCACGGGGAACGGCAGGCTGCTGGGCTGGGCCTGCGTCAGGGCCTCGTCCAGGCTGCGACCGTGAAGATGGACCGATTCGGGCAGTTGGCCAGAGACTGGCCATGAGTCCTGCGGCTGGAGTACGTCACTGAACCGCAGCCACACCGTAGCCTGCACCGCCCCAGTGGCCTCCACCACAAGCCGGGCCAGACGCGGCAACGAGTCGTCGCCAGAGGCGCTCGCCATGGCGCGCGAGAACGTCGACAGGACCTCGTACGGCGTGGCCCTGTTGCCGTAGACAAGCCGGTTTGCCAGCCGCCGGCTGCGGTCGTGCAGGGGTTGGAACGCCACCGCCATCACGCCGGTGGCCACCACCGATAGCAACAGGTTCGGTTGGCCGCCGGAGCCGAGCAGCGTGCCAATTCCCACGACGATGGCCAGGTAAATCACCGTGAAGGCGGCGCTGAGCAGCCCGTAGACCACGGTCCGGGCGATCAGCACGTCAATGTCGAAGAGGCGATAGCGCAGGATGGCCACACCGACGGCGACCGGAATACCCAGCACCCCGCCCGCCGTGAGAACGGCTCCCGCCAGGTCAAGCAATCCGGCTTGAGAGCCGGACCCGACATCGCCGGGAAGCAAGAGCAACAGGCCGAGCACAGCGAACCCGCCAGCATAAGTGAGCCACTTGAGCTGCTGATGCTCAACCCCTCGAGAGCGCTTGAGCCGGATAAGGAGGGCGATCACTGTGGCGACAGCGCAGGCGGTTAGCACCAGGAGCGCGGCATTGATGAAGGCCGTGCCAAGCGGGGCGCGAGGACTGGCAGGTCGGCTGTCCAGCAGGTCAAGGCCTCGGGCCGGCCACAGGAGCAACAACCCGACGGCGGCCAGCACTCCACCGGCTAGCAGCATCCAGCCTGCCGCCCACCAGCCGCGCGTTGGCGGCCGGCCGGTCGGAAAGAGCAGGCTGCCCAGCACCAGCAAGGCAATGTTGGGATACCACAGGGCAGCTGACAGCCAGGCGGCCGCACCGCCCAACGACGACCACATTCCGCCGGCCAGCGCATCAACGGCAGTGCGGGCAGCGATTCCCTCGGCTATGCCGAGAAGGCCGGCTGCGCAATACAACCAGCCGATCGGCAACTCGGGCCTTCGCGACGCCACCAGTGCTCCGACCACCGCAAAGGCCACTTGGCCAAGCGCCCAGACGGCGTCGTCGGGCGTGAATGCGGCCGGCCCGTTGACCACGGGATTTGATAAGCCGAGCGCGACGTAGACCAAGTAGCCCACGACAGCCATTGGCACTACCGCCCAGTTCAGTCGCCTAGCGACGCCTTCCGCCATCGGTGTACCTCCTCCGGGCCCCTGCGTTCGTTCCGCCAGGTGCGGGTCCGGACACAGTCCACGTCATCATTCTCCGCGCGGCCGGATTGGCTTGCGACTTTTTTCGGCGGCGTGCTGGCTTGACCGGCGTTTGTTATTGCAGTGGTTGTATGAATCTGCGAGTGTGGGTCGGGCAGTCCCTGGGGCGACGGTGTGACCGCCCATCGGTGACTGGCAGCGGAAGCGGGCGTCACCAGGAATCACAACGGCCGTGCGACCGTGCTCGAATCCGCAGCGACGCGTGGATAGAGAGATTGGACGCACAACTCAAGAGAACTCGCAGGGAGTGCGGTGCCGGAGGTCGAGACTGGGCAGGTACACACGTCTTCTGGTATTAACGCACCCGAAATTCGGCTCCTGATCGTGGTCTCGGTGCTGATTCTGGGCGCAGTGTTGATCTCATCGAGAGTTCAGATTCCGCCGCTCCTGCACTCGATCGCCCTTTTCGGACACCTGGCGTCGCTTATCGTGGGCTTCGGTTCCGTGGTGGGAGTGGACTACTTCGGGCTGCTCTGGTTCCTCCGCCGCATCCCGCTGGAGACTATGCTGCTCCAAGCCGATCGGATGTCGCCCTTGATCTGGCTCGGGTTGGGAGGGCTCATCGTCACTGGGTCCGTGATGGAGCCGCAGCTCGGCGCGCCGTTAACTTTGATCAAGATGGGCTGCGTCGTCGGAATCGGGATTGTCGGCGTCCTCGCCCTGTCGACCAAGCGAACGATGATGCGGCAGATGCCGAGAGTCAGCAGCTCGGTGCTGAAGCGGGGACTCCTACTCGCCGCGACGTCTCAAGCGTTGTGGTGGTCCGCCGTGCTGATCGGCTTTCTGAACATGCGATCGGCGTCTTGATCAGGCGGTGTCCCGGAAGGCGCCGAGGCTCGCGGCGCCGATCGCCACCACTGGGCTGTCACCACGCTCGTTACCAACAACCCCACCCCAAGAACAGCGGTCACCGAGGCCACCGCGTGCTGCCACCATGTCCATTGCAACTCGAGGTCCGCGCCGTTGGGTAGTCGCCGCAAAGGTGCGGGAGTGATCGGGAGCTGAGCGACGACCCAGCCGACGAAGACCCATCCCCACACGAGGAGCGCAATCGGCAGGCGAACACGCCTCCGGCTCGGGTCACCACCAACAAGGCACACAGCCAACGGCACGATCCAGACGAAGTGGTGCAGCCACGAGACTGGTGAGGCCAGGACACCGGCAATTCCACACAGTGTCACCGCCAGGCCGATCTCCCCGGCGCGATGCCAGAGCGTCGCGGCCCAGACACCTACCAACGCGACTGCGACTGCCGAGCCCAGGCCGATCAGCGCCGACGTTCGACCCGGCTCAAGGATCCGTACGACATCGGCCATGACCGACTGGTTCGTGTAGTAGATGAGGCTTTGACCCAGCCCCGTCTCGCCCGTTGCCAGGCGTGTCCAGAAATCGATCGAGGGACCTGGAAGCACCAGCAGGCTACCGAGCGTCAGCAGGACACCGGTGACGATGGCGGTAAGGGCCGTGCGCCAGCGTCGTACGGCGATCAGGTAGATCACAAATATCGCCGGAGTGAGCTTGACGGAGGCCGAAATCGCGGTCAGCACTCCGGGAGGCAGGATGCGTCGCGGTAGCACGGCCGGCCCAGGTACCAGGTCCAGAACGACGAGCGCCATCAACAAGATCCCAGGCTGGCCGAAGCCAAGCGTCTCGCTGATCGGGTCGACGAAATACACGCACGCCGTACCCACCAGGCTCAGTCGCCACCCCTTCAAGCCGAGCCGGTACAACATGGCAAGAAGGGCCAGCACGCTGGCGACCGTCCAACCGATCTCTACCGCGGCGCTCGGCAGCACAGTGAGCGGGACAGCCAACAATGCAGCAAACGGTGGGTAAATGAAAGGCAAAGGGCCCGGCAACGCGTAGAAGTCGCCGCCTGCCAGCAGCGTCGCGCCAGCGCTTCGGTAGACGTCGAGATCGACCATGTGCGGACGCCAAGGAGTCAACGTACCGCCCGGGAACGTCGTGGCAGCCATCCAGAGCCCAACAACGATCGGCGGTATGCACGCCGCCAAGCCCCGACCCAAGGATGCGATCCCGAGAGGTCCAGAAGCGCCCTCGCCGACGGCGGGTGGCGATGGTTCGGACCTGGTGCCGTCGGTCATTGGCTGAGCCACGCCGAAATCGTCCGCCCCACGCCGGACTCATGATTGCTGGGAACCACGGTGAAGGTGCCGCCCAACAGCAACGGATGCGCATTGGACACGACGTGCGGCATGCCGGCCCAGGACAGCATCGCCACGTCATTCGGCATGTCACCGAAGGCGGCCACGTCGCTCGCCTCGATGCCAAGTCGAGCACAGAACCGCTGAAGCATAGAGGCCTTGCTCACTCCCGGCGCACTGATCTCAACCAGTCCAATGTCGTGACTGGCTGAGTGCGTAGCCGTCAGCAGGTCGCCGAGGACGGAGCGGACTCGCGCGAGCAGGTCATCCGGACGGATCTCGATGTGCCGGATCAGCATCTTGACGAAATCTTCGTCACGCACAATCTGCTCGGCCGACCCGCTGAAGATGGCCGGGTCGCTGCCCTGCTCCAACGGCCAACTCGCGTACGCTGGTTCGTAGCCGAAACGAGTGCCGGACTCGAACGCGAATGCCACCCCCGGTACCGCTGCTCGGACGAGCTGCACCGCTTCCAGGGCCGCCTCACGGTTGATGCAAATCCGATCGAGCAGCTCGCCGGCGCCCAGATCGTAAAGGGCGGCACCGTTGCTGGCGATCACGGTCGGGTGAGCGCCGGGAAGGTCACGGATCACGTCCAGCCAGCGGACAGGCCGGCCGGTGGCGAAGACAACAGGAATGCCTGCCTGCTCAGCCGCAGCGACGGCTGCCGAATTGAGTTCGCTCACCGAGCCGTCGGGGGAGAGAAACGTACCGTCGAGATCCGTCGCGATGAGTCGCGGACGGGGAATGCGAATGGTCATGACCGGTGGTCCTGCACTAGAGGCGGGATCGCGGGGAGTTCGTCACTCCCGACGATCCGGAACTCTCCGGTGTCGGTGCACCTCCGCTGGTCTCCGTGCCGGATGGAGATGGCGACCCGCTGGTAGGTGAGCCAGGACCGGGCGACGGTGAACCCGACTCGCTCGGTGAGCCGGACTCCGATGGGGATCCGGACTCTGGTGAGCCGGATCCGGACTGCGGCGAGCTGGATTGAGGCGGCGGGCTACCTGACTGGCCGGTCGGCGGCGGTGGGGACTGGGGCGGCTGGTTGCGAAAGATCAAGATGGCGATCAACACCGCGAGCGCCGCCAGCAAGATCATCAACAACCAGGAGACCAGAATCGTCCGCCATCCGGCGCGGTCGAAACGTCCCGGCCAGGGCAGCGGCCACAACCGCGTCAGTCCGGGCTTGACCTTGTCGATCCAGTAGTGCTGGTAGTCAGGCCCCGCAGGGCGGCCAAGCGGAGCCAGCGTGGCCAGCTCGATCTCGTCCAGGATCCGCGCGTGGTCCGCGGCGGCCGGTGACCCATCGTAGGCCAGCGCCACCCACGGGGCGACCATCCGGTCGTCCGGGGCAGTCGGGTCATCCTGGTCAGCGACGTACTTGCGGGCAAGTCGGCCGAAGTCCTGACCGTGGCCGCCACGGGCCAGCACCCAATCGATATGCATCGCGTTGACGACACCGGCGAGCCGATCCCGGGCAGCAGGGTCAGCTGCGGCGCCCTCTGATAACAAGATCACCATGGCTGGCTGGCTTGCCGCGTCCTGCCCCGCGACGCTCGGCTCTGCCCCGCTGTGTGCGGTGAACGCGATCCCGGCTGGAGTCGCACGAAGCCGAGCGTCGAGCCAGAACTCGCCAATCCGAGGCGGATCTTGTGGCAGCAGCGGGCTGACGGGGACATAGCCGCCGTGTCCCCAGAGGGGATCAGGCGACTCAGGCGTCGTCATGGTTCCTCGATCTCGTCGGCGATGCTCGCGGCGGCCCACGGCAGCCGGTCCGGGAAGCAGGTGCGAG
>DATFQP010000044.1:0-14127 GCA_035264145.1 Propionibacteriaceae bacterium | reverse complement strand
GCCGACTGCGCATGTCTGGATGAGCTGCAGGGAGGCTCGCCCCGACGTTGCGGTGACAACGAGATCGTGCAGCACCGCGTGACCTGAACCGGCGCCGGTCGCCATGCCCTGCTTGTTGCTGACCGACCAGGTCCACGAGGTGACTCGTATCGATCCCTCATGACCTGTGACCGCAGAGTCGCCGGTGATGCCTTCGATACGCAGGAACCAGAGCGCCATGCGGCCACCCCTCGTGGAAGAGACGTCACCACGGTAGTGCGTTTAGGCTGACCTCGTCATGACCCTTATCAGTGCGGAGGCGCCGGACTCGCTCTTTCCCCGCCTGGAGCCGCTGTTGGCCCGGGTCAGCAAGCCGATCCAGTACGTCGGCGGTGAACTGAACTCGCAGGTGAAGGATTGGAATGCTGTCGAGGTGCGGTGGTGCCTGAGTTACCCCGACGCCTACGAGGTCGGGTTGCCCAACCAGGGCATCGCGATTCTCTACGAGATCTTGAACGAGCAGGACTGGATCCTGGCCGAGCGCTCGTACGCGGTATGGGGCGACCTGGAAGTACTGATGCGAAGCCACGGGCTGCCCCAGTTCACCCTGGACTCCCACCGGCCGGTGGCTGCGTTCGATGTCTTCGGACTGAGCTTTGCGACAGAGCTCGGCTACACCAACATGCTGAACGCTCTTGATCTTGCCGGCATCCCACTGCACGCCAGCGAGCGGCGAGAGCATGATCCACTGGTGATCGCGGGCGGTCATGCCGCCTTCAATCCGGAACCGATCGCCGACTTCCTGGATGCTGCGGTGCTGGGCGATGGCGAGGAGATCGCGATCACGATCTCCGAGGTGATCCGCGAATGGAAGGCCGACGGTCGCCCGAAAGGCCGGGATGGCCTGCTGCTCCGGTTGGCTGCGGGTGGAGCGGTGTACGTGCCCAAGTTCTACGACGTCGACTATCTGCCCGACGGCCGGATCTCCCAGGTGGTGCCGAACCGAGACGGGGTGCCGGACCGGGTGGTGAAGCACACCCTGATGGACCTGGATGCGTGGCCCTATCCGAAGAAGCCGTTAGTGCCGCTGGCCGAGACCGTGCACGAGCGTTACTCGGTCGAGATCTTCCGAGGATGCACCCGGGGTTGCCGGTTCTGTCAGGCCGGCATGATCACCCGGCCGGTGCGTGAGCGAAGCATCGAGGTGATCGGTGCCATGGTCGAGGGCGGGATCGAGGCCACGGGGCTGGAGGAGGTGGGCCTTCTCAGCTTGTCCAGCGCCGATCACTCCGAGATCGGCGATATCACTCGCCAGCTGGCCGATCGCTACGAGGGTACGAACGTCTCGCTATCGCTGCCCAGCACTCGAGTCGATGCCTTCAACATCGACCTTGCCAACGAACTGTCGCGCAATGGCCGTCGATCGGGCCTGACGTTCGCTCCGGAGGGCGGCTCTGAGCGGCTGCGCAGGGTGATCAACAAGATGGTCACCGAGGAGGATCTGATTCGCACGGTAGCAGCGGCGTACTCGCACGGGTGGCGTCAGGTGAAGCTCTATTTCATGTGCGGCCTGCCTACCGAGACCGACGAGGACGTGCTGGCCATTGCGGACCTTGCCAAGAAGGTCGTCGCCACTGGACGATCGGTCAGCGGCCGCCGAGACATTCGATGCACCGTCAGTATTGGCGCCTTCGTGCCCAAGCCGCACACCCCCTTCCAGTGGGCCGGCCAATGTGACCACGAAACCGTTGACGCCCGGCTGGCCAAGCTGATGGATGCCATCCGGAAGGACCGCCAGTACGGCCGCGCGATCGGTTTTCGCTATCACGATGGCAAGCCGAGCGCTGTCGAGGGACTGCTGAGCCGGGGTGACCGTCGGGTCGGCAAGATCATCGAGGCGGTCTGGCGCGATGGCGGTCGCTTCGACGGCTGGAGCGAGCACTTTTCGTACGACCGCTGGGTGGCATGCGCGGAAAGTGCGCTCGCCGGCACCGGCGTTGATCTCGACTGGTACACGACCAGAGAACGCGACTATGACGAGGTCCTGCCCTGGGATCATCTGGACTCGGGTCTCGATCGCGACTGGCTCTGGGACGACTGGCAGGACGCCCTCGAGGAAGTCGAGGTCGACGACTGCCGCTGGACACCTTGCTTCGATTGCGGGGTGTGTCCCCAGCTGGACACCACGATTCAGATCGGTCCTACCGGCCGCTCTTTGTTGCCCATTGCCGCCGTCACGAACGGGCTCGCCTGACCTGTTTCGGGACATTAGACACAACAGTCACGGGCTACGCGACTGAATCCGATCCCTCGAACTTTGAGCCGCGTTGGTGCAGTTTGAGCCCGGTGGATGGGGCTCAAGGGCGATCGATCGGGCTCGGGGTTGACCGTTCCGGACTTGGAGCCGCGTCGGTGCAGTTTGAGCCCGATAGATGGGGCTCAAGGCGTGCCTGCGGGGCTCAAAGTGGGAGTTTTTCGGTGGACTCACGACGGCTCTGCCGGGGCGGATGGTTCGGCGAGGATGTCGTCCAGCGCCTCACGAACCGCCTGACGAGTCGCCAGCCGTACGGATGCCGCCCGTTGTAGTTCTTCGTTGTCCGCCTCCGCGATGCGCTGCCGCTCTGTCTGCTCCGCATCCAGCGCGCGATCGCGGGCGTACCGGATCCGATCCATGATGTCCATGCTTGCTCCTTCTTGGACCGCAGAAACATTGATGCACCGGATCTGCGCATATCCGCATCCCGTGCATCTGAATGGGAAGGGAGGCGGTATGAAGGAGGTGCCCCCGTCGAGTCGAAAGGAAGCTCATGGCAGAGGAAACCGGTAGCGTCAGCAGGCTCGCTGAGCTGGCCAGGGACATCAGGATCGCAATGCTGACCACGGTGGACGAGGACGGTCACTTCATCAGCGTGCCGATGGCTCAGCAGGAGGTGGAGTCCGATGGCGACCTGTGGTTCTTCGGTGAACGGGATTCTCGCGTGGTACGCAATCTGGCCTCCAACTCGCACGTCGGCGTCACTCTCTCTTCCAACGACACCTGGATCTCGATCGACGGAGAGGCCGAGCTGGTCGACGACTCGACCAAGGCCCACGACCTGTGGAACTCCTGGGTGGAGGCGTGGCTACCACAAGGCCCCGATGATCCTAACGTGGTGTTGATCAAGGTCAGCGGTCACGGTGCGGAGTACTGGGACACTCCCGGCGGTCGAGTGGCGTCGATACTGAGCTTCGCCAAGGCTAAGGTCACCGGGAAGCCGTACGAAGGTGCCGAGAACGAGCGGGTCGACCTCTAGGCTTCGTTCGACGAATTAGGTCCGAGCCGGTGCTCATCGCATACTGACCAGTCGGCAACCGGTCGCTGCTTGCTGGGAGGAAGCGGCTGCTCGGCCGGTGGCTATGGCTGACCAGCCTGCCGCTCGACGACACGTGTGACAATGCCAGGTAAGTTGCTCGGCGTGGCCGGTCGTAGCCAGCCCGAACAGCACGCGCCTCCGGTGCAGCGGCTCCGCGTCAGGTATGGCAAACGAGGTCGCGCCCGCTTTCTCAGTTCCCGCGATTTCAGCCGCGCGTTGGAGCGTGGCCTGCGCCGAGCCCGGGTGCCAATGGCTTACTCGTCCGGCTTCTCGCCGCATCCGCGCATCTCATACGCGAATTCGGTCCCAACGGGGGCGGCGAGCGAGGCTGAATATCTGGAGATCGGGCTTGCTGAGCCCTGTGATCCGAACAAAGTGCAAGCGGCGTTGAACGCGGCGCTCCCGGCGGGACTTGACATTTTGGAGGTCGTCTCCGCTTCGCCGACGCCGCTGAGCGACGTGTTGACCGGTTCGGTCTGGCGGATCGACCTGGTGGGTGTCTCGGATGTGGCCCTGAAGCGGGCAGTCGGCCAGTTTTTGGCCGCATCCTCCGTGCCGGTGACGCGCATGACGAAAAACGGGCTCCGGGAATTCGACGCACGCAACGCCGTGCTGTCACTGTCGATTGACGGAACCTCGCTCTACCTCACGACCGCCCATTCAGCCCCACTGGTCAGACCCGACGATGTCATTGCCGCCCTGAGCCGGCTCGCGTCCGACTTCCGACCCACCGACGTCCTGTTCACTCGCCTTCGACAAGGGACGGTCAACTCGACCACAGGCGAGCTCGACGATCCCGCTTCGAGCGGGCAGCCATCGCGCTGATGCATCGAGACTGTTGGGACGTGTGGGATACTGGCTCCGGTTCGAGTGCCGGGGGGCGCTCGACCTCGATGGTGCAACGACGTGACAGGTCGTTGTTCGAAGTGCGCCGATGCTTCACCGCGACGGGCGACCGCTGACTGCGGGAGCCAGACCGCGGGAGTGCTTGCCGCTTCTCATCGCCTACGCAAGCTTCCGCAGCCCAGCTGAGCTGGAGCCGCGAACGAACTTGGCGCGGTCACTCGCGCCACAGAGGAGTCCGGATGCTCGATCACGAGCCCGACGCGACCAACCAACCAACAACCAGTACGCCAGATCCGGCGGATGCGCCGCCGCCGATCCGACGACGACGCGCGGCCGTACGGGCGGCGGGCCCGCCAGGCGGTGCCGAGGGAGCTCCGGTCATCGAGAGCGTGAGCTCCGATGCTGAGCCTTCGACTGAGGAGGCTTCGGCCCCAGCCTCGGCCGGCGGAGACGGTGCTTCCGGGCAGCTGCCTGATCCCACGGCCAACCAATCGCCGGTGCCTCAGACAGCCGCCAAGAGAGCCCGCACAACCTCGTCGGCGAAGAAGGCCCCAGCCAGGAAGACCTCCAAGCAAGCGGTGCCGCCGGCTGACCAGGATGCTGCGCCGACAACGCGGGCGCCGCGCAAGCGGTCTGCGAAGAAGGCCGCGGCTGCCCTGGACACAACGTCCCCGGCGTCTGCCCTCGCCGAAATGCCTCACCTCGACGGGCCCGCCGAACTGCCGCCCGAGTCGATGGTCACAGAAGCGGATGAGCAGGAACCGGTGGCCGTGCAAGCGTCAGCGGCTGCCGAGCAAGCATCTGCCGAGCAGGAACTGGTTGACGTGCAGGCGTCGGCGGCTGCCGAGCAAGCATCTGCCGAGCAACCATCGGGGGACTCAACCGACGGTCGGGATGGGGAGAAGGAACAGATCACCTATGGCCAGGAGGACGCTGACGTCGGCGATCAACCAGACGCCCTCGACGACTCTGTCGGCGGCATCGAACAAGGCGCGGACGAGGCCTCTGATGATGAGGCTGGCGCCTCGGGTGATGAGTCGACCCGCCGTCGTCGGCGCCGGCGCGGGGGGCGGAGACGTCGGCGCAGCGGCGATGAATCAGACACGGAAGAACCTCACGGTCCAGACAACCTGGAACTGCCGTCAGGCGAGGAGAAGCAGCTAACCGACGGGCTGGCCGAGCCTCCGGCGGCACCTTCAGCTGATGAGCCCGACGCCGGTGAGGAGTCGTCTGAGCGGGACGGCCAGCGCAGGCGTCGCCGCCGGCGCAGACGCCGAGGTGAGGACGCCGTTGCTTCGCCCGACGATCCCAGCGATGTCGTCGTACGCGTGCGGGAGTCCCGTCGGGAACGACCTAGCCGTGAAGTCACCGGCATCGAAGGTTCCACCCGAATGGAGGCCAAGCGGCAGCGCCGACGCGAGGGTCGGGAAGCTGGCCGCCGCCGCCCGGCAATTCTCAGCGAGGCGGAGTTCCTGGCCAGGCGCGAGTCGGTGGTTCGCAGGATGATCATTCGGCAACGCGACGACCTGGCGCAGATCGCCGTGCTCGAGGACGACATCCTGGTGGAGCACTACGTCGATCGGGACTCGGCCACGTCCTTGATCGGCAATGTCTACCTCGGCCGGGTGCAAAACGTGCTGCCCTCCATGGAGGCGGCGTTCATCGACATCGGCCGAGGCCGCAACGCGGTGCTCTACGCCGGTGAAGTCGACTGGGATGCGTTCGGTGCCGAAGGCCAAGGGCGCAAGGTGGAAAAAGTGCTCAAGTCAGGCCAAACGGTCCTGGTCCAAGTTTCCAAGGATCCGGTGGGGACCAAGGGCGCACGGTTGACTAATCACGTCTCGATCCCCGGTCGATACTTGGTCTATGCCCCCAGCGGCCACCTGTCGGGAATATCCCGGAAGCTGCCGGACAACGAGCGCAAGCGGCTGCGCGACATCTTGTCCGAGCTTGTGGGGGAGGCGAGTGTCATCGTCCGGACGGCCGCAGAAGGGGCGTCGGAGGAGGAGCTGGTCCGCGACGTGAACCGGCTGCAGGCCCAGTGGCAGGACATCGAGAAGAAGATCGCCGCCGGCAACGCGCCGCAGCTGCTCTACGGCGAACCGGACCTCACCGTCCGGATCGTCCGCGACCTGTTCACCGAGGACTTCAGTGAGCTGATCATCCAGGGCAATGGCGGTATGAACAACGCCTACGACTCGGTCGAGGCGTACGTAACTCACGTGGCTCCGCACCTCAAAGATCGGCTGACACGGTGGGATTCGGACGTGGACCTGTTTGCCGAATACCGGCTTGACGAGCAGATTGCCAAGGGTCTGGAGCGCAAGGTCTTCCTGCCGTCCGGCGGGTCGTTGATCATCGACCGCACCGAGGCCATGACGGTGATCGATGTGAACACCGGCAAGTTCACCGGCGCGGGCGGCAACCTGGAAGCCACGGTCACGAGCAACAATCTGGAAGCCGCCGAGGAGATCGTCCGGCAGCTTAGGTTGCGCGACATTGGCGGCATCATCGTCATCGACTTCATCGACATGGTCCTGCCGAGCAACCGTGAACTGCTGCTGCGACGGCTGGTCGAGTGCCTCGGCCGCGACCGGACACGGCACCAGGTGGCCGAGGTGACGAGCCTGGGTCTGGTGCAGATGACGAGAAAGCGGATCGGCACCGGTCTGTTGGAGGCGTTCAGCACCGAGTGCCCCGTGTGTCATGGGCTCGGGGTCGAGTTGCACGACATGCCTGTGGCGACGCAGCGGCAGGCCGACGGCGGCGCTCGGGAGCCTCGCCCGCGGGAGCCCCGAGCTCAGAATTCCCGGCGCAAGTCCGAGCCCGGGGTGGTCACGTCTGTCGACGCGGACGATCCCGCTACGGCCAACGGCGACTCGGACCGGGAACCAGTTAGTGCTCGGCGGGGCCGCCGAAGCCGACCGTCGCGCTCGCAGCCGGTCGAAGGAGCGACGGCGTCCGAAGCACCTGCTCGCGAGCCCGAAACGGCAACGGCTGGCTGACTGGTGACCGTCGCCGAGACGCCCTACGTCATCGCGATTGTTGGAGCAGGGCCTTCCGGGATCTATGCCGCGGAAGCGCTCATCCAGCAAGCCGAGGTGCCCCTGGAAGTCGTGGTCATCGACCGGCTGCCGGTCCCCTTTGGCCTCGTCCGGTACGGAGTCGCACCTGATCATGAGTCGATCCGATCCATCCGCAACACATTGGAGCGGACCCTGGAACGTCCGGAGGTGCGCTTCTACGGGGACGTCAGCATCGGCTCGGATTTGAAGATCGAGGAGCTGCGGGACGTGGTTGACGCCGTGATCTATGCGTACGGCGCGGGAAGCGACCGGCGACTCGGCATTGAGGGCGAGGATCTCAGGGGGAGCATCGCCGCGCCCGAGTTCGTCGCCTGGTACTGCGGTCACCCTGATGTACATCCCGATCTAGAACAACCGGGAGGCGATGGCCATCTGGTGGCCACCGACATCGATGAACTGATTTCTACGGCATCCCAGGCGGTCGTCGTGGGTGTCGGCAACGTCGCGTTGGACGTCGCCCGGGTGTTGATCAAATCGGCTCCCGAGCTCATCGAGACCGACATGCCCGATGATGTGCTGGAGTCCCATGGGCATAAGGGAATTCGCGAGGTGCACATCCTTGGCCGCCGCGGTCCTGCCTACACCTCCTTCACCACCAAGGAATTGCGGGAACTTGGTCAACTGCCGGACGTCGACGTCGTGATGGCAGTCGATGATCTTGACCTTGACGAGTCCAGTCGTGCGGTCGTAGCCCGAGACAAGGTCGCCGCCCGGAACGTCGCTGTCATGCGGGAATGGGCCGACCGCAAGCCGACCGGCGCTGGCAAGCGGATCTATCTGCACTTCTGGACTCGACCGATGCGGATCCTGGGCAGCGCGCGTGTCGCAGCCGTGCAAGTGGAGCGGACGGCGATCAATACCGACGGCTACGTGGTGGGCGTTGGGGACACTCGCGACATCCCAGCGCAGCTGGTCGTGCGCGCGGTTGGATATCGCGGTCGGCCGCTCGCTGGCGTGCCGTACGACGAGAGCACCGGTCGAGTACCGCACGCGGAGGGCCGCGTCATTCGTGACCACAGCTTCTCTGCCGACGAGTACGTCACAGGCTGGATCAAGCGAGGTCCGACCGGGGTCATCGGGACCAACAAGTCTGACGCCGTCGAAACCGTCACCTCGCTGCTGGCTGACATCCATGACGGCGCTCTCGTGGCTCACGGGCGCTCCGGTGATCTTGATCGGTTGCTGGCCGAGCGCGGCATTTCGCCATTGGGCATGCCGGCGTGGCATCGGATCGATGCGGCCGAGATCGAACTGGGTCGAAGCCGCGGCCGACGCCGCACGACGTTGGCCCACCGACAGGAGCTGCTCGCGGCTGCCGAAGACGATCACCAGCCCGCCTGACTTGCAGCGTCGGGTGGTAGGTGACGTTGAACATCGCCGTCGGGGTCGGCGAAAGCCAAGGGGTCGCGCCAGGCTTCGCTGCTGTGTTCGACTTCCGGACCCCGACTCCTGGTCAGATAGTCCGTCGAGGAAGCCCGTTTTTGGACTAGCGCGCGATCACCAATCGGGCCATGAGCTCGTCGAGCGTCCCTTGGGGGTTGATCGTGATCCCGGCGTGGACCGGTGACGGCTGGACCACGGTGCTGCGTGGTGCGGTCAACATCCCGAACCGGTGCGCGAGCCCGTCGTTCTCTCGGGCATGGCCGACCGGCTCCAGACTCGCGGTGACCACGGCCTCGGCGGCGGAGCGTATGGCTTCGATATCGACCTCCGCGGCCAGCGCCCGGAGCCGTACGTCGTCCACCACCACGGCGGCCCGGAGAAAGTCGTGTTGCTGGCAGTAGAGGATGATCCCGACATTGATGAACTCGCCCCGGTCGACGCGCGGGACAGCTCGCAGGACGGCGTACTGGAACGGGGCATTCATGGCAGCCACCGGTCGGCTGCTGCCAGCCGGGCGAGAAGGTAGTCCCGGTAGCGGCAGCGGGCCTCGCCTGCATCCGCCGGTGCATGGGGATCGGGCCGCTCAGGATCCGGCAACAGCCATGCGTCGGGTACGAGATCGAGAATCCCCTCCAGCAGGGTGGGCGTCACTGCCTTGGCGAGCCGATCATGCCCCCGGCGGGGATCGGCGCGACCGGCCAGAACATGATCGCTGTAGTCGTACATCGACGTCGCGAACCGGTCGGGATCGCCCCACGCGTGCTGGAACCGCAGGCACGCCCCGTGATCGATCGCCCACAGGTTCTTGTGCCAGATCAGCAGATTCGTATTGCGAGGGCTGCGATCGACGTTGGCCACGAAGGCGTCCAGCCAGATGACTCCGGCTGCCTCATCGGCCGACAGTGCAAAAGATCGGTCATACCCGACCGATCCCGGAAGGAAGTCAACGGCGAGATTCAACCCTGCGCTGGCCACGACCAGTTCTTGGACCTCCTCGTCTGGTTCTCGCCGCCCGATTTCCGCGTCGACGTCGATGAGCGCGAGATCCGGCGTCCGAATCCCCAGGGATCGAGCCAGCTCGCCGACGACCACTTCGGCCACCAGGGCCTTCGGCCCCTGTCCTGCGCCGATGAACTTGACGACGTAGATGCCATCGTCATCGGCCTCAACCAGCCCGGGTAGCGAGCCGCCCTCGCGCAGTGGCGTGAGGTACGCCGTTGCTGAGATGCGGGCCAGCACGGAAGAAGCGTATCCAGGCAGATCGCGCTCCAGGCTTCGCGAACGCACGACTTTAGGCTGCAACCCGTTCGCCGCACGCGTTTGACCCCCTTCGAACTGGGCGAGTAATCTAGATACTCGGTGTGCGCTCCGGCGCGCACTTTTATGTGCCGATTCGGCGTTGCCTCAAGCGCAGCTGACGACGGTTACATGGGTTCAGGCATCAACGAGAGAGTAGGTCAGGCGTGTACGCGATCGTGCGCAGCGGCGGGCGGCAGCACAAGGTTGCCGTGGGCGACGTCCTGGAAATCGATCGGGTCGACGACGCGGTTGGCGCGAGCTTGAGCCTGCAGCCCCTGATGCTGGTCGACGGCGATCGTGTCACTACCGGTGCCTCAAACCTCGGCACGGCCTCTGTCACCGCTGAGGTGCTGGCGGAGACGAAGGGCCAGAAGATCCGAATCTTCAAGTACAAAAACAAGACCGGGTACCGGAAGCGTCAGGGTCACCGCCAGCGCTACACCCAGGTCAGGGTCACCGGGATCGAGAGCTAAGGCAGACTAATGGCACACAAGAAGGGCGCGTCGTCCACCCGAAACGGCCGTGATTCGAACTCTCAGCGGCTTGGCGTCAAGCGTTTCGGCGGCCAGCTGGTCAATGCCGGCGAGATCATCGTCCGCCAGCGTGGCACCCACTTCCATCCCGGTGACGGTGTGGGGCGCGGCGGTGACGACACGTTGTTCGCGCTAGTCGAGGGGCATGTCGAGTTCGGCACCAAGCGGGGACGCCGCGTTGTCAACGTGAACCCACCGGCCGAGGCCATCACCTCGGTCCAGTAGTACTTTTCACAGCCGAGCAGGGTGGTCCACTTGTGGGCCACCCTTTTGCTTTTCATCCCAGTTGAGGAGGTGCATCGTGGCCATCCCGAGCTTCGTGGACCGGGTGACGCTGCACGTCTACGGCGGGAAAGGCGGCAACGGGTGCGCCTCGGTCCACCGGGAAAAGTTCAAGCCGCTCGGCGGACCAGATGGAGGCAACGGCGGCGACGGCGGATCAGTCATCGTCCGGGTCGAGGCCGGTCTTACGACGTTGGTGGACTATTACCGCGAATCGCATCGCCGAGCCACGAATGGACAGCCCGGTAAAGGGAGCCACGCCAACGGCGGCAACGGTGAAACGGTCGTCCTCCCGGTGCCCAACGGCACCGTGGTGACCGATGCCGACACCGGCGAGCAGGTAGCAGACCTGATTGGGATCGGGGCAGAGGTCGTGGTCGCCAGGGGCGGCCGAGGCGGCCTCGGCAACGCCGCGCTGGCCTCCAGCACCCGGAAGGCTCCCGGCTTCGCCCTGCTCGGCGAGGAAGGCGAGACCCGGTCGATCACGCTGGAGCTCAAACTGGTCGCCGATGTCGGGCTGGTCGGATATCCAAATGCCGGAAAGTCATCGCTGGTCGCGGCGATCTCTCGTGCCCGTCCCAAGATTGCGGACTATCCCTTCACGACGCTGATCCCAAACCTCGGCGTCGTGGTGGCCGGCGACGTCACCTATACGGTTGCCGACGTGCCGGGACTTATCGAGGGGGCCAGTGCCGGACGCGGCCTCGGGCACGACTTCCTCCGCCATGTCGAGCGCTGCGCGGCTCTCGTCCATGTGATCGACTGCGCAACTGTGGAACCCGGCCGGGATCCGATCCATGACGTGGACGTCATCGAGGCCGAGCTGGCAGCCCATGGCGGGCTGGCCGATCGGCCACGACTCGTAGCACTCAACAAAATCGACGTGCCTGACGCGCGGGACCTTGCCGAGCTGGTCGAGGACGATGTGGCCGGACGCGGCTGGCCCGTCTTCGCGGTCTCGCCGAAGACCGGCGAGGGCTTGCGGAAGCTGACGTACGCGTTGGCAGATCTCGTCACTGCTCGGCGCGCCACCGAGCTCCCGCCCGCCGCAGCCCGAATCGTATTGACGCCGAAGCCGGTGGGGGGCCAGCCGGAGTTCGAGATTCAGCGTCACGGTGACCTCTGGCGAGTGCGTGGTGAGAAGCCCGAGCGCTGGGTGCGGCAGACCGACTTCAGCAATGACGAAGCCGTCGGCTACCTCGCCGATCGGCTCAACCGCATTGGCATCGAGGATCGGCTCCTCGAGCTCGGTGCTCGGGCAGGTGATGGGGTGGCGATCGGCGGTGCCGATGCTGTGGTCTTCGACTTCGCCCCTCAGATCGACATCGGAGCCGAGATCTTGAGTCGGCGCGGTGAGGACGCCCGGTTCGCCGAGGAGCGGCCTGCGGCGATCCGCCGGCGTGAGCGTGATCGCGCCTATCATGCGGCCGAGGACCAAAGCTGGTCCGAGCCCTCGAGGCGGTCTAGGGCATCCGGCGACCGTCCTTCGACAGGCTCGGGTCGTGAGGATGTCGATGCGTGAGGCAATCGCGGCGGCGCAGCGAGTGGTCGTCAAGGTTGGATCGTCGTCACTGACCACGGCTGCCGGCGGCATCGACCTCGGTCGAATCCGCGCGCTGGCCGACATCCTCGCCGGCACGCGCCTGGCGGGACGAGAGCTGGTCCTGGTGTCCTCCGGCGCGATCGCGGCCGGCTTGGCGCCCCTTGGCTTGCGAGCGAGGCCCCAGGATCTGGCGACCCAGCAGGCCGCGGCATCGGTCGGCCAGGGTCTGCTGATGGGCCATTACACGCGACTCTTCGGCCATCACGGACTCGGTGTCGGACAAGTCCTGCTCACCGTGGATGACGTCACCCGGCGGGGCCACTACCGCAACGCGTACCGGACCTTCGGCAGGCTGCTGGAACTCGGGGTGGTGCCTGTCGTGAACGAGAACGACACCGTGGCGACACACGAGATCCGGTTCGGTGACAATGATCGGCTGGCCGCATTGGTCGCGCACCTGGTCCACGCTGACGCCCTGATCTTGCTCAGCGACGTGGACGCGCTCTACACCGAGCGCCCGACCAAGCCGACCGCCCGCAAGATCACCGACGTGCGGAACGACCAGGACCTGGAGCATGTCGACTTCGCGAGCAGGGGTGCCACGATCGGTACCGGTGGCATGATCACCAAGGTTGATGCGGCGCGCATCGCCACGTCGGCCGGAATTCCGGTTGTGCTTGCGGCGGCCAAGGACGTGCAGGCCGCGCTGCAAGGACAACTGGTCGGCACCTTGTTCCACCCCACAGGCCGGCGGCGACCGACCCGGCTGCTGTGGCTGCGCCACGCCAGCGACGCCCGCGGCGTCCTGGTGCTCGATCCGGGTGCTGTGCGGGCGGTCGTGCAGCGAAACGCCTCACTGTTGCCGGCCGGGATCACGGCGGTGCAGGGCACGTTCTCAACTGGTGAGCCCGTCGACTTGGCGGATCCAGACGGGGTGGTGATCGCCCGCGGTCTTGTGAATTACGACTCCGACGAGCTTCCGGCACTGCTCGGGCGCAGCACGCATGAGTTGGCTGCTCAACTCGGCACCGGCTACGACCGCACGGTGGTCCACCGGGACGCCCTGGTCGTCATGGAGACTGCCGACATCATCGGCTGAGCCGGAAGCGCCGATCGCTGAATTTCGATCACGGCACCAGGGGGCTTTTGTCGGCGCTGTGAGGCACCATGATCAGATCATGGATCAACTCTTCTTCGACCAGTACGACACCCAGGTCGGCGTCATCGGCGTCCTGGCTGGACCGGTGGGTTTGCGGGCGACCGGATGGCGCCTGGACGCGCGGGGCTCATCGATGGAGCCGGATGAGACGGTGCAGCAGACCATCGGCCAGCTGGGGGAGTACTTCGCTGGACAGCGACGGAGCTTCGAGCTGACTCTCGACCTGCCGCCACTGCCGCCGTCGACCGAAGCAGTGTTGCGGGCGCTGATGACGGTCGAATACGGGGAAACCATCACCTATGGCGAACTGGCCAAGCGGAGCGGTACGGGCGTTCCCGCCAGGGCGATCGGCTCGATCATGGCGGCCAATCCCGTACCCATCGTGATCCCGTGTCACCGCGTCGTGGCCAGCGATGGGCTGGGCGGTTACTCCGGGGGCGAGCCGGGTCGCAGCCTGGAAACCAAACGTTGGCTCCTGGAGAACGAAGGTGCTCTACCACCAGCACTGATCTGACCAGCTTGACGGATAATTCATCACGTGATGACTTCCGCAGCTACCGGGTGTTGCATCGTCGGCGGCGGACCTGCCGGAATGATGCTCGGGCTATTGCTAGCGCGCGGCGGCGTCGACACCACGGTGTTGGAGAAGCACGGCGACTTCCTC
>DATFQP010000043.1:0-4447 GCA_035264145.1 Propionibacteriaceae bacterium | reverse complement strand
TCGCCATCGCTTTGTCGAGACCGAAGGTGAGTCGCGCCGAACGATCAACGTGGTGTCAGCGGTGAATGGAGAGGCCACGATCTTCAACGAGCCGGGACCCGAGGTGTCGGCCGGCCGGTGGCAGGAACTGCTCGACACGCTATGCGAATTGGTGGACTCGACCGCTGACGCGGTCATTGTGCTGGCCGGCAGCCTGCCGCGAGGTCTGGCGAAGGACGCATATGCGGAGATGATCACATTGTGTCGCGGCAGGCGCGCGCGGGCGATCCTCGACACGTCCGGCGCTCCGCTCCTCCCTGCGATCTCCGCCGGCCCTGATCTGGCCAAGCCCAATTTGGCTGAGTTGGTCGAGGCGGTCGGGATCCCAGACCCGGTGCTCGGCGCCGCCGAGCTTCGGCGCATGGGCGCCCGCGACGTCGCGATCTCTGCAGGAAGCGATGGATTGATGCTCCTGACCGGGCAGGGGCAGGGCTGGCGCGGCAGGCTCGCCGAGCCTCTTCACGGGAATCCGACCGGTGCCGGGGACGCCGCAGTGGCGGCCCTGGCAGCCGGGCTGGCGACGGGAGCGACTGCGCGTGACATGGTTCAGGCTGCCGTTGCATGGTCGGCTGCCGCAGTGCTCGAGCCCGTTGCGGGCCAGGTCAACCCTGAGGACGTCCACCGGTTGTACGGCAAGGTTCTGATGGAGGAGTACCCATGACCTTGGCAACACTCGACGAGGTTCTCCGCGCAGCTGTTGCCGCGGGTCGTGCCGTGGGTGCTTTCAACATCATCCAGATCGAACATGCGGAGGCGTTCGTGGCGGCGGCCGATCGAACCGGCCTACCCGTGGTGCTGCAGATCAGTCAGAACACTGTCGGCTACCACGGCGCGCTGGCGCCGACCGCGTTGGCCACCAAGGCGTTGGCCGCGGCCGCGTCGGCGCGCTGTGTGCTGCAGCTGGACCATGCACTCGACGAGTCACTGATCGATGAGGCCGTCGACCTGGGCTTCACGGCGGTGATGTTCGACGGCTCGACGCTCGACGACGCCGCCAACCGAGATCGCACCAAGGCCATCGTGCAGCGTTGCCACGCCGCCGGCGTCAGTGTCGAAGCCGAGCTCGGCGAGATCGGCGGGAAGGAGGGCGCGCACGCCGTCGGGGCACGCACCGATCCGCACGATGCGATGCGATTCACCGAGGAAACCGGGATCGATGCCCTTGCTGTCGCGGTTGGCTCGTCACACGCCATGACGAACCGAACAGCGGAACTTGATCTGGAACTGATCAGGAAAATCAGGAAGGTGGTTCCCGTGCCGCTGGTCCTGCATGGGTCCTCAGGGGTGCCCGACGCGACTCTCACGGACGCCGTGGGCGCGGGCATGGTCAAGATCAATATCGCAACGCACTTGAACCACGTCTTCACCGCTGCTCTGAAGGACTTCATCGCAGCCAACCCCAGCGTCGTCGACACGCGGAAATACCTTGGGGCGGCTCGACGGGCCGTTGAATCCGAGGCAGCCAGACTGCTGCAGCTGCTCGCCCTGCGCTGACCAGTGGGTTGGTGGTGACACCTTTGGTGCACAGCCTCCGAGGGGGCCGCCGAACAACGCCTCGGGCGAACAACGGGCGCTTGGGCTGGCTAGGGTCTGAAACATGCCGGTCGGTGTGGTGAGCCAGACCACGCTGCGGCTCCCGGCCGCCGATATCGGCCCGGAATCGCCGCTACCGCCCTTCACCGGCCTGCAGCGGCTTCCCGACCCCTCGTCTTCTCCCGACCTGCCGCCTGACTTGCGCGAACGCATCGCGTACGGTCGGCTGGCCAATCCCCTGCCGTACCCGCTGCAGAACGGCTACCGCCGCGACTTGCGACACCAACAGATACCCGCGATCAAGCTGACCAACTCCTCGCTGGAGGCGCTGGTGCTTCCGGAGCTCGGGGGCCGGCTGTGGTCGCTGCGCGACCTGGAGGCTGACCGGGATTTGCTGTTCACCAACCGGCGTCTGCAGTTCGCCAACTTCGGATTGACCGACGCCTGGTTCGCCGGCGGCGTGGAATGGAACCTCGGCTCCACCGGCCACTCGGCTACGACGAGCCGACCCGTGTTCGTGGGCAGCGTACCGTCCAGCCGCGGAACCGCAGTGCGGATCTGGGAGTGGGAGCGCACCCGAGATCTCGTCTTCTCGGTCGACCTGCTGATGCCCGCCGACCGTCGGTTGCTGCTTGCTTTCGTCCGAGTCCGTAACCCCGACCCTGTGGCCAAACCGCTCTACTGGTGGACGAACATCGCCGCCCCCGAGGAACCTGGTGTGCGGGTCTTGGCCCCCGCGGTTCGAGCCTGGCGGACCGAATATGACGGATCCATCGCGGATGTCGACATTCCCTTTGCCGACGACCCGTCCGCCGATGTCAGCTATCCACTGCTGGCGCGGCGAGCCGCGGATTACTTCTTCCAGGTCCCTCCCAAGGGGTGGCCGTGGATCGCCGCGGTACAGGCCGACGGCAGAGGGCTCGCCCAAACCTCGACCGCTCAGTTGCGCGGCCGCAAGCTGTTTCTCTGGGGCACGGCCGCCGGCGGCCGGCACTGGCAGGAGTGGCTGTGCGGGCCGGGCCGTCGCTACCTCGAGATCCAGGCCGGTCTGGCCACGACGCAGCTCGAGCACCTTCGGTTGGAGGGAGGCGCCGAGATCAGCTGGGCGGAGGCCTACGCGCCGATCCAAGCGGCGCCCGGGACCGTGCACGGTTCTTGGCCCGACGCGCTCGCCGAAGTCGCCAAGCTGGTGGCCCAGCTGGTGCCGGACGAGGCTCTCGACGAGTGGCATCGGTGGTGGCGAGCCGAGGTGGCAGATATGACGCCGGTTCAGATGGCGGCTGGCTCCGGCACTGGCGAAGCGGAGCTCGTCGTGCGCGGCGAGGATCCCGACGGCCTGCCGGGCACCCCGTTCGGACAGCCCCGCTCGGATGGCTTCCGGCATCTGGTTGAGCTGGTCCGCACAGGCCAGGTCCACCAGGATGCCGCAGGTGTGGATGTTCTGGTACCACCGATCTCGGACCGCTGGGGGCCGGTGCTCGACCGGGCGGCGGACGGGTGGTGGAGCAGACTCATGACCGCCATCCGGTCCCACGCGCGTGGGGAGCTTGCCGCGGCCCGACTCGGCTACCTGCGGTCCGACCAGCTCAGGTCGACACCGTGGGCGGCCCGCGGTCTGGCTCTGCTCGCCGCTACCGCGGGCGATCATGCGAGCGCCGCGCACCTGTACTTCCGCGCCGTTGGTCAGGCGCCGACCTGCCTACCGCTGCTCGTAGAAGCCGCCGAGCAGTTGCTTGCCGCCGGCCGACCAGGCGCCTGCCTGACGATGATCGACGCCGCGCCGCACCAGATTGTTGGCCACGGCCGACTGGTCCTGCAACGCGCCCGTGCCCTGCTGGCCGACGGGCAGGCCGACGCGGCCCGGGCCCTGCTTGAAGCCGGGATCGAGGTCCCCGACCTTCGGGAGGGAGAGACGCTGGGAGACCTGTGGCGGGCAGCGTTCGGCGACCGGCCGCTGCCCTACCACTTCGACTTCCGGATGCGTCCCGACCTCGGCCGCTGAGCTGCGGAGGGATCAGAGTTCACACCACATCTGTGTCTAAGAAGTGAGTCGTGCGTTGCGATGGCACCTGCTTCGCATCGGCAGATAAGGCCCCGGCTGACTCCAGCGTATTGTCCAGAGTGTGAGCTACCGGACAGGCTGGAGCTGAGCCTCGGTGAGCAGCGCCGCCGTCATCCATTCAGTCCGGTTGATCAGCTCAGGTCTCGACCAGGTCGATGCCTTCGTCGCGTTCAGAGACGGTCGCGTCCTGGCCACGGGTACTGGCACTGACTGGCACCCGCTCGCGGGTGACGACACGGACGTCCTGGACGGCGGCGGGCAGGTTCTGACCCCGGGACTGATCGACATCCACAACCACGGCGGTGCCGGGGCCTCGTACGGCGAGGACGGGCACGCCATCCGAGCCGCGAGGCGACTCCATCGCCGGCATGGGATTGCTCGCCAGCTGCTTTCTCTGGTGACCGCGTCCCCCGACGTTCTGATGTCCCAAATTCAGGTCGCGGCGGCCGAGACGCGGCAAGATTCGACGATCCTAGGGATCCACCTTGAGGGCCCGTTTCTGGCCCGCCACCACCATGGTGCGCATGATCCCGCCCTTCTTCGCGACCCGGATCCGCACCTGGTCGAGCGCCTCCTCGGCGCGGCGGACGGCACTCTGCGCCAGGTCACGATGGCGCCGGAGCGGGCTCAGTTCGCCCAGTCCGCGCGAATCCTGCGGGAGGCGGGTGTGGTCGTCGCGGTCGGTCATACGGCGGCGACGTTCGAACAGACCAGGGCGGCGATCGACGAGGGAGCGACCCTGCTTACCCACGCCTTCAACGGGATGCCCGGTGTGCATCATCGTGCTCCCGGACCAGTGCTCGCATTCGTCGA
>DATFQP010000042.1:0-12069 GCA_035264145.1 Propionibacteriaceae bacterium | reverse complement strand
GACCTACTGGGCTCGGCGCGCGCTGGTGTTCGGAGCAGCGATACGACGCCGAAGACCACCGACCGGCTGTGCGCCCCGTACCGGACACGTGGAGAGGTGTCCTGTCACCACGGCAATCGAGTGGTGCTGAACGCCAAACGTTGGCTGCTCGGCGCCGATTCCTACGGATCTGACCTGACCAACTACCGGCGCTACCTGGTAAATCACGAGTTCGGCCACGCCCTCGGCAAGCGCCACGAGAACTGCCCAGGCCGCGGAAAGCTGGCACCGGTGATGATGCAGCAAACCAAAGGCCTCGGCCCGTGCCGCAAGAACCCATGGCCGCAATCCCGCCAAGAATAGCCACGACGCAGCGCGAACGGACGAGGCCCAGTGAGGTCCAGATTCCCAGCTCTACGGCGCTTCGAATTCTTCGAGCTTGGTGAGAAAGTGCCGGAGGTGGTCGGCAACGTTCTGCTTGGCCAGGCCCAGCGGGAACAGCGGAGTGATCAATCTCCCTCTCCACCCCCCGAGGTGACGGACCGCCAGGACATCCACACGGCTGCCGCCGCCGTTTGCGGGCGTGGCGCTGATCTCCCAGGTGCTTCCCGGTTTGAAGAGGTTGGACGCCAGGACCGTGCCTTTCACTGCGCCCGGCGTCGACCAGTCGTAGCGCAGGCGTTCCCACACGTAGCCGATCGGCCACGGATTGCCCTCGGTGACCACAGCGAAGGTCTCGCCGGTTTCATGAACCTCAAGTATGCCACGTGGACATCGGGCCAAAGCTCCGCTCGACGGGGCGAGAAGTCGCGCGCCGCCTCCAACACTCGTTCCGGAGGTAACGACGTGTCAGCGGTGACGTGCACCGTGGGCACGGCATCAATGTAGCCTCAACCACCGCGGATGAATGCGGGAGATGCAGGGAAGGTGGCCGTGTAGCCTCCTCAGACCACCGAATAGGTGTCCGACCGGTTGTCCCGTAGGCTAGTAGCTACGTGGTTCGGCCAGTCTCGCCCGAGTCACCGGTGAAGTCGAGCTTCTGCTCCTCCCTCCGACATAGCTTTTGCGCGAGACGCTGCTGCGCCCGGGACCAGCCCGGAGCCAACTGATCAGAATTGTCCAACCTGTGCCTGCTGTCTCCTTCACCGATCTTGGCCTGCCCGCGTCTTTGGTGCGCGTCCTGGCTGCCCGCGACATCACCGTTCCCACACCCATCCAGGCGGCCACACTGGCCGACACGATCGCCGGCCGCGACGTCCTCGGTCGGGGCCGTACCGGCTCAGGCAAGACGTATGCGTTCCTGTTGCCTCTGGTCGCTCGGCTGGCGGCCTCGAAGTCCCGCTCCAAGTCTCGAGTTCCGCGTGCACTGATCTTGGCCCCCACCCGTGAGCTGGTCGGCCAGATCGAGTCAGCGCTCAAGCCGCTGGCCAAGGTTGCCGGACTGTCCAGCGTCTCGATCTTCGGCGGGGTCAGTCAGCAACCGCAGGTGCGAGCCCTGCGCTCCGGGGTCGACATTCTCATCGCGACTCCGGGGAGGCTCGAGGATCTGATCGAGCAGCGGCACTGCAGCCTGGGCAACATCGAGATCACCGTTCTGGATGAAGCCGACCACATGTCCGACCTGGGCTTCCTGCCGCCGGTCAAGCGCCTGCTGGAGCAGACACCACAGCGTGGTCAACGGATGCTTTTCTCCGCCACGCTCGACGCCCGCGTCGGCGTCTTGGTGAAGCAGTTCCTCCACAACCCCGTGACCCACGAAGCAGACTCCAACGAGCCGGCTACGAGTGCGACGACGCATCACGTGCTGCAGGTGGAGCACGAGCAGCGGTTACCGGTTCTGGCTGACCTCACCAGCGCTCCGGGCCAAAGGTTGGTGTTCACCCGGACCAAGCACCGAGCCAAGGCACTGACCCGCCAGCTGAACGCGGAAGGTGTTCACGCCGTCGAGCTGCACGGCGACCTGAGCCAGAACGTCCGGGCGCGCAATCTTCAGGCGTTCCATGCCGGGCGGGTCAAGACTCTGGTGGCGACCGACATCGCCGCGCGCGGCATTCACGTCGACGACATCGCCATGGTCGTGCACGCCGACCCACCCGTAGAGCACAAGGCGTACGTCCATCGCTCGGGTCGGACGGGCCGAGCCGGCAAGACAGGGACGGTGATCACGCTCTCCACCGGCGGTCAGCTGCGCGACCTGCGCGCGC
This sequence comes from Propionibacteriaceae bacterium, assembly GCA_035264145.1. Lineage (GTDB taxonomy): Bacteria > Actinomycetota > Actinomycetes > Propionibacteriales > Propionibacteriaceae > Microlunatus. The sequence continues at coordinate 9,886 of DATFQP010000042.1, read as the reverse complement.
TCACTCGAGCGGCCGGCATCACTCCCATCACGACCCGGATAGACACGCTGGCGGATCCGATCCTGGTGGAGCTGGCCCCGGGCGAGCGCGTTCGCACTCCGCCGGCAGGCGGCTCCGTTACCAGCGCATCCGCGGTTGCTGGTGGCCGCCCGGACCGGCGTCGCCCGCAACCGAAGTCCGAACCCTCCGCACGATCATCGAAGCGTCACAATGCGCCGCGCACGAGCAAAGGCAGATCGACTCGCACTCATAGCGCCGCCCAGTTCAGCGCTCGCGCGCGTACCTCATAGGGCTCGTCGCTGAGCGACCATCGGGCAGAGGAACGGGTCCTTGCCGCGGAGGCCGACGGTGTTGAGATAGCCGATAACGCTGCGGTAGGCGCGCCACAGATTCGTTTGCGTGTACGGCACGCCTTGATCGGCGCAATATGCAGCGACCAGCGGTTGGGCTCTGCGCAAGTGCGGGCGAGCCATCGACGGGAACAGGTGGTGTTCGATCTGATAATTCAGTCCGCCCATAAAGATCGACATCAACCGACCGCCGCTGATGTTGCGGCTCATGAGGACCTGGCGGCGCAGGAAGTCCAGCTTCAGCTTGTGTGACACCAGCGGCATCCCGATGTGATTGGGCGCGAACGTGAATCCCATATAGAGCCCAAAGACGGCTACTTCGACGGCGAGGAACGCGAGGGCTATTCCCGGGGAGAGGGTGAGGAAGGCGAGAAGGAGCAGCCCGCCGAGACGGATCACCAGGAAGCCCATCTCGATCCATCGGCGTTCGATCGGGCGACGGCTGACGACCCTGTGGACCGCGTCTTTGTGTAAGGACAACCCTTCGAGGAGCAGGAGCGGGAAGAAGTACCACCCCTGGTGAGCGACCACCCAGCGCATCAACCGGCTTCTGGGCGCGGTCGCACGTTCGGGTGTCAACGCGACTGCACCCAAGGCGATGTCGGGATCGGCGCCCTCCTTGTTCGGGTTCGCGTGGTGACGGTTGTGTTTGCGCTGCCACCAGCCGTAACTGATCCCGACCAAGAGGTTCGCCAGAATGAGGCTGACCCAGTCGTTCCATCGCCCGGATTTGAAGATCTGGCGGTGTGCGGCGTCGTGGCCCAGGAAGGAAATCTGGGTCATCAACACCGCCAACACGCCGGCCATGACCAGCTGCCACCAGGTGTTTCCGATCACCATGAACACAACGATCCAGGCGACTATTGCGGCGACGGCGCCGACGAGCTTTGTCCAGTAGTAGCCGTATCTACGGCGCATCAACCCCAGGTCGTGGATCGCCCGTGTGAGAGCAGTGAACGAACTGCTGTGTGGACGGCTGGCTTCGGGCGCCGGCGGGGCTTGAGGGAGCAAGGAAGTCACAGGGGTGCCGATCGATCAGTCCATCTCGGAGGGGTCTGGGCGGCAGCAATACGTTGCTCCAGAGACGCGGCAGTTCAACGGCGACTCGCGGCCCCAGGCCGACTGCGATCCGCAGCGTTAGTCAGCTTACCCAATAGATTCGAGCTTAAGCCACCACGCCGACAGCAGAAAAAGCTCCAGACTCGTTACAACTTTCCGGTCGGGAGCACCGGTCAGTGACGCGCGAATGCGCGCCGGACCCAGCTCCACCTTGACGGCCGCTGAACAATCCGCGGCGCCTGGGGCAGGGCTGATTCGGCCTGTGATCTGGTTGCGCCGACGACGGCGTACGGAACCATGAGCATTGGCCCTCCTCCCATAGAAGCGCATCGATGAATACGCATCAGCTTTTAATGCTCCGGACGGTCCGCAAAATCCCTCACCCACTGTGAGATGCATCACCGATCCGCTGGGGAGCAGCGGGCGCGAGCCAGAAGAGATGGTGCTGGGGAGCGTCGGGCGCGAGCCAGCAGGGACGGGTCTGGGGAGCGTCGGGTAGCGGATCGCCGGCTGTGTCTGGACGAGTGAGTGAGCGGGCGAAGCCGGCGAGTCGAGTGAGGAAGCCACAGTCATGAGGAGCGCAGCGAGCGCGGGCACTCGGACATGGGTCGCCGGCAAGGAGCAATCCGAGTGCTGCCAGGCTAGGGAGGTATGGTCCCTCCAGTCCCACGCCGGGACGTGGCCGCCTTGGGCAGGCGGCTTGCCGGTGAGGTCTTGGTGCCCGGATCAACGGGGTACGAGTCGAAGCGCAAGCTGGCAAACCCACGCTTTCATCACATTCATCCCGAGGCCATCGCTCTCTGCGCCGACAGCACTGACGTGGCCGAAGTGCTTGCCTTCGCACAGGAGTCACAGATTCCCATCGCCGTGCACAGCGGCGGCCACGATTTCATTGGACGCTCCACCACCGAGGGAATCGTCCTCGACCTGACACCGATGCATGCAGTGTCGGTACGGAGTGGCATGGCGACGGTAGAGCCGGGTGCTCGGCTCGGGGAAATCTACGACCGTCTGGACGAGCATCAGCTGATCCTGGCCGCCGGCTGCGGTTCCACAGTTGGCATCTCAGGTCTGACTCTCGGTGGCGGCATCGGCGTCTTTGGGCGCAAGCACGGCTTGACGTGCGACTCGTTGCTCGCAGCACACGTCGTACTGACCGCGGGCGAGCTCGTCCAATGCGATGAGAACCGCAATCCGGACCTCTTCTGGGCGCTACGCGGCGGCGGTGGGAACTTCGGTGTCGTGACCTCACTGGTCTTCCATACTCTGCCTGCTATGGAGGTGGTGACGTTCCGCCTCACCTGGCGTCACTTTGAAGGGGAGCAGGTACTGCGCGCCTGGCAGCAGTGGGCCCCATCTGCCGCAGACGAAGTCTCTGCTGTTCTTCGGATATCGGTCGCAGGTAAGGGCGTCGAGCCGCCAGTGGTGACCATGGTTGGCGTGGTCTTGGGCAGCACGGCCCAGGCGGAGGATCACCTCGCCGGATTCGTCGAACGGTGTGGCTGCCGGCCAGCTCACCGTACGTGGGACGCTGTCCCGCCGGGTGGAGGTCTTAAACGGGCGGTGGCAAAGATGGACTCGGTCGTGGGTGAGGCGAGCGATGCCGCGGTCATGTTCAGCAAGTCGGAGTTCTTCCGGTTACCGCTTACCCGAGAGGCCATAGCCAACCTGCTGCGCAACCTTTTAGAAGGTCGGTCTTCTGGGCAGTCGCGCGAGTTGAGTTTTACGCCAATGGGCGGCAGCTACAACCGCGTGCCGCCTCAAGCGACGGCTTTTGTCCACCGGGAGGAACAGTTCCTGGTGGAGCACGTGGCCATGGTCCCGCCAGACGCACCAGCCTCCGCCGCTCGGGCCGCTCGTTCCTGGACACACCGCTCCTGGCAGTGCGTGCATGAGCAGGCTTCCGGAGGGGTCTATCCGAACTTCCCAGACCTCGATCTCCCGGACTGGAGGACGGCTTACTACGGCGCAAACTACGAGCGGCTCCGCCAGATCAAGTCGACCTATGACCCGCATGGTGTTTTCCGCGGTCCACAGTCCATCTGACCGCCGCCAATCCGCAGCCGAGATCGCCTGGAGCACAGCGGCGGTGTTGTCCACAGTCGGTCTCGCCACCATTGCTGGCTGGTCGCATGTGGTGCAGCATCGTGAAGAACGCGTTGATTTCAGCTGGGTGACTGGTGCGATCGAGGAGGCTATGCGTGGCGGACGTGGCTTCGGGCGGCTTCACGGCAAAAGCGACCGAGTTTTTCGCGGGTCTGGAGAGCGACAACTCCAAGGACTACTGGACGGCGAATAAGGCGGTCTTCGAGAAGGAGATCAAAGAGCCGATGGCCGCGCTGGTGGATTCACTGCCCGAACGGTTCCAACCGTTCAAGGTGTTCCGCCCTAACCGGGACATCCGATTTTCGCCGGACAAGTCGCCGTACAAGACCCAGCATGGCGCCGCCCACGAAGCCGACGGCACGGTCTATTACGTGCATCTCGATTCACGCGGCCTGATGGCCGCCTGTGGTGCGTACATGATGTCGCCCGATCAGCTGGAGCGGTTCCGCGAGGCAGTAGCGGCCGATGCCACCGGTCCGGTGCTAGAGGGCATCCTGCGCAAGCTGGACGAGCGTGGCATCGAGGTCGGATATGGCATGAGCGAGCCTCTCAAAACCGCGCCACGCGGCTATCCCAAAGATCACCCCCGCGTGGAACTACTGCGGCAGAAGGCGGTGAGCGCCCACAGCAGGTTGGCGGAGACTTCGTTGCACGACGCCGATGTCGTGCGGCAGTTCGTGGTCCATACCTTCGATGCCTGCGAGCCGTTGAATGACTGGATCAAGTCCAACGTCGGCTCCTTTCGGACAGCTCCGGGCAGGCGATGAGGGTCGGCAAGGCGGCGTCGGGCTATATCAAGGCAGCGTCATCTCGAAGGCTGACTTCTCAACCTGCCACGTGCGGTTGCTCATCGGGCCGGCCACCTCGCCGTCGGAACTGAAGTAAAACGGCGTCCCCGCGACAGACACCACATCTCCACGCCTATGCGCCACGTCCTTCCTCGCAAGGTGACGCGACCGCAACAGATCGATTCCAAGCCGACTCGCGCCACAGGCCCGATAGCGAAGGACACCACCACGTCCATCTGTCCACTCTGGGGATCGGCGCCAGGATTCACGGGCACACCACCGCCAACGGTGGCTCCGTTGCCGATCGAAACGTCCAGGACTCGGTGATTGCCGTCGGCCACAAGCTCACTGTCCACCTCGATTCGTAGTCGAAGATCAAGTGGCCGGAATACGGCAAGAAGAACGCCGACGGCGTACCCTAGACGGCTCAGTCGCTGCTTCCAGCGGCGCCCCTTGCGGTTGGCTTCGGCACCGATACCGACGCGGACGTTGTTGACGACGATGTCCCCGGCGTCATCCACAACTAGATCGATCGTGCCAATCCTGCCCGTCAAGACCAGACGCGCCGCCTCCTCCGGATCAAGCGGAATCCCGGCTCCGCGGGCAAAGTCGTTGCCAGTCCCGATGGGAATGAGACCGAGGACGGTCTGCTTGAGCTGGTTACGGCGGCTCAGGGCAGCGACGATGCCGTGCAGGCTGCCATCACCGCCGGCGACTACCAGCCGCCGACTTCGCAGTCCGTCAAGGACATCCTCGAGCTCATCGGGACCATGGGTGACACACACCTCAACTGACGTGGATTCGCGCAGCAGATCAATGGCGGGGCTGAGGGTCTTGTCATCCGCGCTGCCCGCACCGATGTTCGTGACGAGGAGTATCGAGTCCACCGCGCCGACACTACAAAGCTACGCTGCTCGAAGTGCCTAGTGAGCGCGAAGATGTGGCCACGCTTGTGACAATTGTCCGTGGGTTCGTACGATCGATTGTGCAGCTGCCCCGGAAGCGTTTGAGGGATCCGGACGAGGTGCGATGACAGCCGCTGCAGGACCTTCATCGCTCATGAGTCGAGTTTGAGCAATACGTCGCGGGGTAGTTAGCCTCGTCGCGGCAAGCGTCGCGACACCTTGTCGCTTTCAGGTCTGGAGGACTCATGAGCGAGAATCCGAATTCGGCACCGGCTGCCCCATCACCCGAGGCGGGTGCTGGCGCTCCTACGGAAAGCGGCGCTCCGAGCACCGACTGGCCCGTGTTGGATGAGAGTACGCCCGCAGCGACCACCGAGCCGGGCTCGCCCGCCTCCCCGACAAACCCGGCCGCTGGCACCGCCACCGGCTCGGCGGCCGGTCAATCCAGCTTGGCCGCGCCCAGAGGGCTGAGCTATGCGGTAGACATCGTCTTCTGTATTGACGTGACGGGGAGCATGACCCCGATCATCGACCAGGTGAAGGCCAACGCACTTCGCTTCTACGACGATGTTCAGTCGAATCTCACCGCCAAGGGCAAGAACGTTGATCAGCTTCGCGTGCGGGTCATCGCGTTCCGCGACTTCGCGGCCGACGGCGCGGCCGCCCTGGATGAGTCACCGTTCTTCACTCTTCCCGATGAGCGGGCTGACTTCTCTGAGTTCGTGAACGGCCTTGTCGCCGAAGGCGGTGGCGATGCTCCGGAGTCCGGTTTGGAGGCAGTTGCGCTAGCTGTCGACTCGCCGTGGACGACGACGGGCGATCGCCGCCGGCAAGTGATCGTGGTGTGGACCGACCAACCTTCCCAACCGCTCAGCCCTTCAGTGCTGCCACCCGACATCGCTTCGCGGGTGCCGGCGGACTTCAGCGCCCTGACCGACGCCTGGGAGGATGAGCAGGGCCGGATGGGATCCAGTTCCAAGCGGCTCATTCTGTTCGCTCCGGACGGGCCTGGATGGAGTGACATCTCAGCTGTCTGGGAGAACGTCGTGCATCATCCGTCCCAGGCCGGTGGTGGGCTGTCCGAGGTCGACTACGGAACGATCATCGACTCAATCGGAAACTCGGTGTGAACGAAAGCGCGAGCGCCTGGTCGGCCCCCTCGTCTGTGGCGACGCCCGGACCCACCATCTCGTTCGCGTTCAATCTGGGGAAGATCCCGGATCAGGGTGAGGACTCGGACCCGATCTTGCGCGACGGTCCCGACCTCGGGCTGGTTGGGGTCTTCGATGGCATGGGTGGAGCAGGTGGCACCGTCTACGAGACGCCGGACGGCCCGCGTACCGGGGCGTATCTGGCGTCTCGCATCGCCCGGGACGTCGTCGAACGCAGAATGCTGGACCTGCTCGAGCCTGACTGGCACCTCAACGGCAAGAGTGCGGCCAGCGACCTTCAGCGTTCGGTTCAGCAGGCACTGAGGCAGCGGCTGAAGGAGCTAAACCCGGCCCGCAGCGGTTTGCGGTCGCGCCTCATCCGTGCCCTCCCCACGACGATGGCCCTTGTTGCCCTGCAGCGCATCCAGCCGGGTGGTCCCGTCTGGGCGGGCCACGTGTTCTGGGCGGGTGACTCCCGGGCGTACGTCTTCGAGCCCACGGGGGCGCGCCAGCTCAGCACCGACGACCTGCGCGACCCGGGGGATGCGTTGGCCAACCTGCGCCGCGACTCGGTTGTCAGCAATGCGATGTCTGCTGATGTCGACTTCCACGTCAACTACCGCCGCGTGGAGTTGCGGGCTCCGTTCCTGGTGGTGTGCGCCACCGATGGGTGCTTCGGATACGTGCCAACACCCATGCATTTCGAACACCTCGTGCTGAGCCGCTTACTGGCGGCCCGTAATACCGAGGCGTGGTCGTCGTCTGTGCAGACCGAGATCACGACGGTCACCGGTGACGATGCCGCCATGTCCACGCTCGGGGTAGGCGCCGATTTCAAGGAGTTCCAGAAACTGTTCGCGCCACGAGTAGCCGAGCTTGCCGCCCACATCGTCGAGCCGCTCGATCAACTGAGCGCCACGGTCGCTCGCGTCGAGCAGGAGCTTCACGAACTGCGGTTGCGTCAGCTCGACGAGACCACGGAAAAGTGGAATCAGTACAAGACGGGCTACGAGCGCTACCTGCGACCAGAACCCCTGATGGATGAGGACGAATCCGTGGGTGACGACCTGGAGCCGACGGACGTGATCGATGCCGACGGCCACGCCGACACCGAGACGGAGGAACCGGCGCTCGAAGCCGACGAGGTTGAGGGTGCCGAGTCATCGCCGGCCGAGGCGCCTGGCCGGATGGACGACTCCGGTCCGCAAAGTAAGGAGGAATCGTCGTCATGAAGGCTGGCGACATCCTGAACGGCTACCGAATTCTTGAAGACTTCAAGGTCGTAGGTGCTGGCCTGAGCAAGTGGACGTTCGCCGAGCGGGGCGGACGGCAATACTTCATCAAGGAATTCCTGAGCCCGACCTATCCCGATGACGACGCACCGGGCAGCCAGAAGATCAAGGCGAAGAAGCGGGCCCGCTGCGCCGCCTTCGAGGCTCATCACCGAGGAGTCCAACGCGCGCTGGCACCACTGTCCGCGTACGGTGGAAACCTCATCGTCACACTCGACTTCTTCCGCTGGGGCGCCAAGTACTACAAGGTCACCGAAAAGGTCGACGCCGAAGGTTTGAGCAGTACTGATATGACGGCGCTGGGGTTGCGAGCGCAGCTCGTCTTGATGAAGACCGTGGCCCACAGCCTGAAGATCCTTCACCAACTCAAGATCGTCCACAGTGACCTCAAGCCGAGCAATGTTTTGATCAAGCGCACCGAGCTCGGTTACACCACGAAGTTGATCGACTTCGACAGCGCCTACATCGCGGGCCGGCCGCCGCCCCCGGAGGAGATCGTCGGCACGATCAACTACTACTCCCCGGAGCTGTTGGGCTATATCCAGGAGGCCGGCGTGGCTCCAAGCGAACTTGGAGTGGCGTCCGACATCTTCGCCCTGGGTCTCATTTACACCGAGTACCTGACCGGAGCGCCGCCGCCGTTCGACGCCGCGAGATATCACGAGCCAGCGGTGGCGGTCAGGAGCGGTGAGACCCTGCGCATTCCGCGGGGCGGTTTTCCCACCCAGCTCGCTGATTTGATCGACGCCATGCTGTTGCCCGACCCGGCCCGGCGTCCGACGATCGGCCACGTGCACGCCACCTTGATGACGGTCCGGCCTGAGGTAGAGGTTGGAGCCCCATCCGGACCACCGAGCGCTCTGCGCGGCAAGGGACTACGCACCGCAGCCGCCATGCCCTCGGTTACTGAGTCGCGACCCGGGGGACGTCTGCTCGGAAAGCTCGTACGGAAACGACCGGATCCACCGCGATGAGCGCGATCTGGCGCTGCCCGGTCTGTGAGGGTGTGAATCGCGGCGGCAGGACTTGCGCCGCCTGCGGTGCACGTGTACCGCCCGGCGAATCACTCCGGGAAGCGGTGAAAACGCGTCTGCCGAGCACGGTAGAACCAGCGCGTGCACCGGTGCCACCGACTCCTCGTCCGCGGGAGCTACGGGAGCTGCCGACCCCTGAAGAGCTGACCACCGTCGACCCGGAATACCTGTTGACGTCACCTCGGGACTTCAAGGTGATCCCGCTACCCGGCGGATGTCTGGTCACGGCTGTCCCAGGTCGGTACCGCAGACGCTCCTTTGAGTGGCAATAGGGCTTCAAGCCCGATGGCCCACAACAGCAGGAATGGCACTGCGGAGCAGACTCAGCGAAATCTTGTTCGCGGTCGGCAATCGGCGTGAACCCACGACACACCACTAGAATCCGTTCCGACAACCGCCGCCCAAGCCGGTTTGATGACATTAAGAGGACATGAACGGGAACGAACCTGCTGAGCCGTCAAGTGGAAGCGCGTTCGACGACGGGTCGACACTGGAGTCTGCGGATCAACGCTCGGCTGAAGAGGAGGACCTCCGCGATAGCCTCGCCGGCCTGTCCCGGCTGGCATCGAATCGGCTCCCGCTGGAGGATCTGCTGACCCAAGTGGCGACGTACGCGGTGCAAGCCATTCCTGGTGCTGATGGAGCTGGCCTCACGCTGCTCGAGGAGGGTCGGTCGAACACGATCGTGACAACAGCTCCCTTCGTGCGCCAGATCGATGACGTCCAATATGGGATGGGCCAAGGTCCGTGCATCAGCGCAGTCCGCGAAGGCCGGACCTTCATGTCGGGCTCGCTCGGAGCGGACTCGAGGTGGCCGCGGTTCGGCGGCCGGGTCGCGCGGCTCGGTGTGCACAGCGCCTTGTCATTGCCCCTGGTCACCCCGGATGAGGTGGTTGGTGCGATGAATGTCTACGCCCACGCCAAGAACAGCTTCAGCAACCGGGCGGCCGAGCTGGGGGAACTCTTCGCGGCTCCAGCGGCGATCGCGGTGCAGAACGCCAAGGTCCTGGCCCATACCCAGCGGCTGGCCGCACGCCTGCAGGCAGCGCTGGAAACCCGTGGCGTCATCGATCGGGCGGTCGGCATCATGATGAGCCGGAGCGGCGGGACAGATCAGGAGGCGCTGGAGCGGCTGCGGGCGATGAGCCAGCGTGATCATCACAAGCTCGTCACGGTGGCTCAACACATCATCGACGAGGCG
>DATFQP010000041.1:0-7633 GCA_035264145.1 Propionibacteriaceae bacterium | reverse complement strand
CCGCGCCGAGTCCGGCGTCGTGAGCGTTGTCCTTGACGTGAATCTTTCCCTCGTCGTCCCTACTGACTAAGACCAGGGCGTCGACCGAGATCACCTTGTCCTTGGCGAGTTCCTTCAACCCGTCCCAGTCCTGCTGGGCAGAAGTTGCGTCGCCGTACGCCGCCACATAGATGTCGAGAGGTGCATCGTCTTGAGCCATGTTGCCTTCTCCTGTTCGGTCGGCCCTTCGGGTCGTCGTTGAACGTACAGGGTCCTGTCCACGAGCGGACATTCGGCCCCTAACGCAGACCAGCGCGCGCAGCTCTCTGGCCCGGCCATCCCCGATTGATCGAACGCCGAACCGAGCGACGGCGAGCGGCCCTTAGCCCTGCAGCATCGTCGATCGAAACCCCATCAGCCTCGTGCGCTCGCCCATGGCGCGTTCAGCCCGGGAGAGCTCCTCGGTCAGGCGGCGAAGGTGTTGCTTGCTTGATCGAGGCCGGCGACGCCACATTCGCCGAATTCACAACTCCCCGGCTGGGCCGCCTGCTGTCAATGACGGTCTGCGCGATGTCCCGGAGTTTGCGGTTACTGTCCTGGGACATCTTGGAGAGGCTCTTGAATGCCTCATCGGCGTCGTAGCCATGACGGGCCATCAGGATGCCCTTCGCCTGCTCGATAACAGAGCGTGACTGCATGGCGGTCCGCATCTGGTCGGCGAGCTCAGCGCTGTGGTTGTAAAGGGCAGCGTTCGCAACGGCGACGCCCGCATAACTGGCGAAGGCCTGAGCGAGGGTCATTGTTTCGTCGGATGGGGCATGTGGAGTCGAGGCATAGATATTGAGCGCCCCGACCACTCTGTTGGGTACCGGAAGTCCGATCGACACGGAATGCGTCACGCCCGCTCGCTGGGCGGAGCGAGCGAAATCTGGATACGGGCTGTCGTCGGTGACATCGACGACCACCGTCTCGCCGGTCAGGGCGGCGTCCAGACAGGGGCCCACACCATTTTGGTACTGACGTTCGTCGAGATGAACAGCCAGCTCGCCGGTGAACACCACGGTCTTGGCCTTGTCGCGGTCAACCAACGTAACCGATACCTCATCGATATCGGGGATCGTGTCGCAAGCAAGCGCAGCAATCTGTCCGAGTGTCTCGTCCAGGGACTTCTCGCCCAACATGATCCGGCTCAGCTCAGCAAACGCGGCTAACGGCTCATCACTTCCACGGCCCCGCGTTAAGTCGACTGCCATGATCATTCGGCCTTTCATCAGGCACCCGTGCCGGGTACGGAGCGAACGTGTCATGTCGTGCACCGGACGCAACCTCTGTTGACGGCGCGTCACTGCGTGGGTATCGGTACCCAGGGCCAGCGACGATCGGCTGGTTCGCTTCCCTCACTTAAGGGCAACCACAGCGTTTCAAAAGTACAACAACCCAGAGGCTTCGATGAGAGATGAACGACCGGGGCGGCTGCTGCTGCTGAACCGACCCGGCCTAAATGTTGGCCTTCCTAGGCAAAGAACAACATCTCCGCCGACCATACCCCCACCAGGGCTGCAGCTTGACGGCTTGTCACGGGCCCGGCCCGTGTCGCAACAACGTAACCCGCATGCACGTCACGGCGTCTGAGCAACCTGCTCGAGCGTGCCGACCTCCGCGGGGTTCAGGGTGTTGTGCGGTGAGCCGCGGGCGGTCCGCCGGAGAGGCTGTAGCCACCGCCGCCCGAATCGCCGCTTCCCCCTTCAGGACAACCAGTCAGCAGGAAGACCAGAGCTAGCGCGAGCGCCACCATCGTCTTGGGCCTTCCGCTCAGGGTGTTCATCTCGCCACGCTCCTCATCCTGTCCGGGGAGAACCGGCCGCCGATTTCCACTGGAGCATGTGCGAGCGTCAGAGACAACGGTAAGTAATGCCATCCCACGCGTTGAAAATCGAACGTCCGACATGTCACGACCATTTTGCTTAGCTATGACGCCTCAAACCGGCCAGGCGTTGCCTGCCATGTCGACGAATTGATAGCCGGCAGCACGGTAGTCATCGATGATCCTGGGAAGGGCGGCCACTGTCCAGCCGCGGTAACCGCCGCCGTCGTGCATCAGCACGATGGGGTGGTCCTCCGACAGCCCAGTCCGGGCCCGTTTGCGGACCTTGTCGGTGAAGCTCGGTTTGCCGGCGCTTTGGCCGGACCAGTCCCTGGTATCCACCGACCAGATGGCCATCGACAGCCCCGCGTTGCGGCTGATCTTCCCCGCTCCCTTCATGACACCGCCGGGTGGGCGGAAATGGCAGGGGACCTGACCGGTGGCCTTGGTGATCTCCCGACTGGTGCGAGCGATTTCTCTGGCCAATGTCGCCCCTTTCCAGCCCATCGACGAGGGGGGCGTGCGATGCGACCAGGTGTGGTTGCCTACGAGGTGACCCGAATTGACGATTTCCCTCAGCAGGTCGGGCCTCTCGGTGACCATTTGGCCGACAACGAAGAATGTTGCTCGGACCTGCTTATCTCGCAAGATGTCGAGAACCTGAGAAGTGAACTTGTCGGGGCCGTCGTCGAAGGTGAGGGCGACCGTACGCATCGATCGATCTCCACCGCTCAACGGAGGAGCAGCGTAGATCGGCTTGACGGGCGGTGCAGGACATGGCTTGGCGACCGTACTGGGGACAGATGACAATTCCGCACTCGGGACAGACGGCGCTTCCGCAACAGTCGGCATTTTCTCCGCCGGTGTGGCGTTGGTCCCCATCGGTGCCGTCGCTGCAACCGGGGCGGTCTGGTGGCGACCAACGCCGCTGAACGCCCGCACGATCAGGACCGCGATCAGCACGACGATCAAGATGAGAATCGCGGCCAAAATCACCACTCGGTCCCAGCGCACCCGGAGCTGGCCAGACCGGTTTGGCGAATGTGGTGGGCGGTCAGGACGGCCATCCGGCGACGTACTCGGCAGCCGCGGCGGCGACGTGACGGCCATGCTTCATCCTGACGCCCGGCAACTCCGTGGGTCGGAATTTCAGCGCGTGTCCGGGCCGCTTCCCTGCAAAGTGGGCCGCTGCTGGTCGCTGAAGTGCCTTGCCAGCCCCGTTTACGGCGTAAAAAAGGATCCTTCCAGACGTTGACGTCATTCCCGAACTCCATTTACCGTTGTTAACACAAATCACAGGAGCATCACGCCGGGAGGGGAGCGTCATGGCCGATGGCGATGGCGTGCTGTTGTTGGTCGTGGCCCTTGTCGCGATTGCGGCCGCCGGCTCGGGCGCTTCAGGCACGGAGCCGATAAGGTTCCCTGGCTCCGGCACGACCACGACGACCACCGGAACGACCAGCGGCATCCCGGGCGGTTACCTGTCGACATGCCCTGGCTGGATCGTCGGGCAGAGAACTGCAAACGGTATGACCCTGCGCGTCTTCTACGACCCGCAGTCCGGGGGACTGAACTGCGTATCGGTTACCCGCAATGGCGTTGTGACCGCACCGAGTTACCTCAGGGCGGAACTACGCTTCTCCAGCTACTCCGGTTCAGCCTGGCCCCAGTACTCCTCGCGCGTCGGTGCGGCCGGCGCCCAGGTGGTCAGTGGCGCATACCTCACTGCCGCCGACAACCGGTGCGTCACAGCCGTTGGAACGTACTATCTTTCCGGCGGAACCGCGCGCAGAGTGAGCCTGAACCGCATCGCCTGCGGCTGAGTCGACACTTCGCACCCAAGTCTCGGCAAACGCCACGATCTACTTCAAGATCAACTAGCGACCTGTCCCCGCGTAGACCACCGCCTCGTCAGCGGCATCCAGACCGAAGGCGGTGTGCGCCGCAGCTACGGCGCGATCGACATCATCTTGATCAACAACGACTGAGATCCGGATCTCCGACGTAGAAATCATTTCGATGTTCACGCCGACTTCGGCAAGGGCGGAGAAGAACTTCGCCGTGACGCCGGGATGAGATCGCATGCCGACGCCAACGACCGAGACCTTGCCGATCCGGTCGTCGTAAAGCACGTCGTTGAAGCCGATCTCCTCCCGGAGACCGCCGAGCGTGGCCATGGCGGCCCGGCCGTCAGTGCTGGGCAAAGTAAAGGAGATGTCGGTTCGCGAGGTCGCTGACGCCGACACGTTCTGCACGATCATGTCGATGTTGATCTCGGTCGCGGCGACCGCCTCGAAAATCCGCGCTGCCTGGCCGACCCGATCCGGTACACCAACGATTGTGATCTTCGCTTCGCTGCGATCATGGGCGACGCCGGAGATGATGGCCTGCTCCATCACGGTTCCTTCCTCGAGTTCAGTCACCCAGGTCCCGTCCTTGTCCGTGAACGACGACCGTACGTGCACCCGGACGTTCTCCCGGCGTGCGTACTCCACGCAGCGCAAATGCAGCACCTTGGCCCCGCATGCCGCCATCTCGAGCATCTCCTCGTAACTGATGTGCGGGATGCGTCGAGCGCTGGGCACGATCCGCGGGTCGGCGGTGTAAATGCCATCGACGTCGGTATAGATCTCGCAATGGTCGGCGCTGAGGGCCGCCGCCAACGCAACCGCCGTCGTGTCAGAAGCGCCGCGGCCAAGCGTGGTCACGTCCTTCGTGTCCTGCGCAACCCCTTGGAAGCCTGCGACGATGACGATGTCTCCTTGATCTAGCGCAGACGTGATGCGCCCCGGCGTGATGTCGATGATCCTGGCGTTGCCGTGTGTACCGGTGGTGATGATGCCTGCCTGCGAGCCGGTGAGCGAGCGGGCATGCAGACCTTGATCATGAATGGCCATAGCCAGCAACGCTGCACTCATCCGCTCCCCCGCCGTGAGCAACATGTCCAACTCGCGCGGCGGAGGAAGCGGGGAGACCTGGAGCGCCAAGTCCATCAGCTCGTCGGTAGTGTCACCCATCGCCGAGATCACGACGACCACGTCATGACCGTCCTGCTTGGTGGCGACGATCCGTTTGGCTACGCGCTTGATGCTGTCCGCGTCGGCAACCGACGAGCCGCCGTACTTCTGCACGATGCGTCCTGCGGACCCGTTCGGCGACGTGATACGTCCAGGGGATGGCTTCGACACCACCCGACCGGGGAACGCCTTAGGCAACCCCGGTTCCGAGGAGGCCTTCAGCGTCGGCCGCGCCACATCGCCTCCCTCAGCTTTGGCTTGGCAGTCAACTCTAGGCCATCGGGCGGTCGCCTCCTTGGGGTTGAATACTGGAGGAGTGACCGAGCCGGTTGAACCATCGACGCCCGATCCGACCGCTGGCGCAGCGAGGCGGGTTGGGGATGCGGAGCGCGACAAAGCAGCAGAGTACCTGCGCGAGCACATGGCGGCCGGTCGGCTCGATGCCGCCGAGTTCGACGAGCGGCTGACCCGAGCGCTCAGCGCCAAGATGGGTCCTGATTTGGACGCCCTGTTCAGCGACCTCCCGGATCCCCGGCCCGGCACGGCGATGGTTCCGACGGAACCGTTCCAGGCGCCACCGTGGCAGTCTGAGCCGCCGGCAGCCTCCGGTTCCCAGCTAACGACTCCGCCATCAGCAAAGCCGCCGAGCAGTGCTCAGCGGAACTTCGCCGTCGTCACGGCGACGGCGTGGACGCTGGCGATCATTTTCTGTTTCGCTACCAGCTGGCAGAACTGGTGGATCCTTTTCATCCCGATCTTCTTGTCCTGGGGGATGAAACGCAGGCAGCCATAGAGTGAGCCCGTGGACGAGATTCGGTGGGGCATCCTCGGACCAGGCCGCATTGCAGAATCCGTGATCGGCGATTTTCGATATGTCCCGGCAGCAAGGCCGGTCGCGGTTGGCAGTCGATCGATCGAGCGCGCCCAAGCCTTCGCTGACAAACACAGGTTGGAGCGGGCGTACGGGTCATATGACGAGTTGATCAACGATGACGATGTCGACGCGCTTTACATCGCCACGCCCCACCCGCAACACCTTCAGCCGGCGCTGGCGGCGATCAAGGCTGGCAAAGCCGTGCTGATCGAGAAGACGTTCACCGCGACGGTGGGTGGTGCGGAGGAGATCATCCAGGCCGCCCGAGACCATGAGGTCTTCGTGATGGAAGCCATGTGGACTCGATTCCAGCCGGCGATCGTGACGGCCCGGGAACTCATCGCCGAGGGGGCGATCGGCGAAGTACGACAGGTGTACGCCGATCTCGGGGTCGACCGGCCGTACGATCCCCAGGACCGGCTCTTCAATCCCGATCTTGGCGGCGGCGCGATGCTCGATCTCGGGGTGTACGTGGTGTCGTTCGCCCAGCACTTCCTCGGCAACCCGGATCGGGTGGCGGTCAGCGGCTCCCGAGCACCCACCGGAGTGGACGCCGAAGCTGGGCTGTTACTCGGCTACGAAGACGGCCGCGCCGCCACAATGCTGATCTCGCTCCGAAACCCGACGCCTGGCATGGCCCGGATTCACGGCACCAAAGGATGGATCGAGGTGTCCCCTCGCTTCCACCACCCGAACCGGATTGTGCTGCAACGGACCGGTGCTGAGCCCGAACTCATCAGCCGACCGCCGAGCGGTACCGGTTACTCCCATGAGCTGACTGAGGTCACCGAGTGCGTGCTTGACGGCCGTACGGAAAGCGAGGTTATGCCGCTCCAGGACACGGTGGCGGTGCAGCGAATCTTGAACGGAGCATGTGAGTCGTTGGGCGTCTACCACTACGAGGCATCGACATAACGGCGACCCTCGAAGGCCCGCCCTAAGGTCACCTCGTCGGCGTATTCCAGATCGCCGCCGACCGGAAGGCCGCTGGCCAGCCGGCTGACCCTCACTCCGAGCGGAACCAGCAGCCGGCTGAGGTAGGTGGCGGTGGCTTCTCCCTCAAGGTTGGGGTCGGTCGCCAAGATCACCTCGGTGACCGTGCCGTCGGCCAGTCGGAGGCACAGCTCTCTGATCTTGAGGTCGGCCGGCCCCACGCCGTCGATCGGGCTGATCGCGCCGCCGAGCACGTGGTAGCGGCCACGGAACTCGCGAGTGCGTTCCACCGCCACTACGTCCTTCGGCTCTTCCACCACGCAGAGGATCGTCGGGTCCCGACGCGGATCGCGACAGATCCGGCACTGGGAGGCCTCGGCCACGTTGAAGCAGGTCTCGCAGAACTTCACGGTGTCCTTGACCAGCTTCAGAGTGGCCGCCAGCCGGAGCACGTCCTCGGGCTCGGCAGCGAGGATGTGGAAAGCCAAGCGCTGTGCGCTCTTCGGCCCGATCCCGGGCAGCCTGCCGAGCTCCTCGATCAGATCCTGAACCGGACCCTCGTACATGCTCCTCGGTTCCGCTCAGAAGGGCAGGCCGCCGCCAAGCCCACCGGCCAGCGGGCCCAGCTTGGACGACGCCAGGGCCTGGCTTCGATTGGTCGCGTCCCGGACTGCCGCCAGGATGAGGTCGGCCAGCGTCTCGGTGTCCTCCGGGTCGACCGCCTCCGGCTTGATCACCAGTCCGACGAGCTCACCCGCCCCAGTCATGGTCACGATGACGAGATCTCCACCCGCCGTGCCCTCAACCCTCATCTCGGCCAGCTCCTGCTGAGCATTCAGCAGTTGCTGCTGCATCGCTTCGGCCTGAGCCATCAGACCAGACATATCGCCTTCGGGGATCATTGCTGAGAACTCCTTCACGGTGAGTGTGCGAACAGCCTACGCACCGTGTTCCTCCTCAGCGATG
>DATFQP010000040.1:0-5563 GCA_035264145.1 Propionibacteriaceae bacterium | reverse complement strand
CTCCTATTCGCGCGGATGATCCTGTCCTGGGTTCCGGTGCTGGTCCGCGATTGGGAACCGCGCGGACCGATGCTGGTCGTGGCCGAGATCATCTACTCCATCACCGATCCGCCGTTGCGGCTGCTCCGTAAGGTGCTGCGTCCGGTTCGAATCGGAAACATGATGCTCGATCTCGCATTCATCGGACTGACGATCATCGTTTTGATACTTCGACAGGTCAACGGCCGGATTTTCTTCGGCTGAACGCGGTCTTTACCGTGGCCTTCCGCTGTTGTCTCGTTGAGGTGTACTTGCCGAGCAAATTAGGTACGGTAGTGCGATGGACGCCCGGTGCGGCCTCCGGATTCCAATGACTCCCTCCCGAGGTGAACAATGACGCTCTCGCTGGACGATGTGCGCAACAAGCGGTTCCGCATGGCCCGCAAGTCTGGCTACGAGGTGCTGGAGGTCGACGAGTTCGTCGATGAGGTCGAGGAGACTTTTGCCCAGCTCTTCGAGGAGAACCAGAATCTCAAGAAGCAGGTGGAGTCGCTGAAGTCCGCTCCGCCGGCCCCGGCGGCTGCCACTCCGCCGCCAGCCCCGATCCAGCAGCCGCGGCCCGCTCCGGCTCCAGCGGCGCCGCCGCCGGCGCCGCAGGCCAGCGGCGGTCCCATCGTGGTGACGACTAGCAAGGAAGCCAGCACTGCCGTAGTGCGGTTGGTGGAGATGTCGACCGAACAAGCCGAGCGTCTGGTCAACGAGGCCACAGAAGACGCGAATCGGATCCGCGAGGAAGCCAACCGCATCGCTCATCAGGTGACGACCGACGCGCGTACGAGAGCGGAGCGGGTGGAATCCGAGGCGCGCGTCAACGCTGAGCGCATGCAGGCCGATGCCCTGAACCGGGCCGAGAAGTTGGACAAGGACATCGAGTCCCGCCGTTCCGACATGTTCGGAGATCTGCAACGGCAGCGGGACGAACTGACCAATGCGGTTACGGCGCTCCGCACGTTCGAGGCGACCTACCGCAGGAACCTGAGCAACCATTTCCGCAGCCAGCTCGAAGCCTTGGAGTCCGGCCGTTCTGAGCCACCGGACGCGCCCGAGGTAGTCCGCCTTGGTGCGACCGATCAGAGCAATCAGCGGAAGAATGGCGCCTTGCCGCGAGAAGGTGGCGATCGGGACGAAACGCCGACCAGGGGCGGCGGTGCTCAAGGAAGCGAGACCCCTCGCCTAGATGCTCTCCTCGGAGATCAGCGCTAGTTGAGACAACCACATGACAATCGCATCGGGGCCCGCCACTGGCGGGCCCTTCGCGTATCCGGAGCAGTTCTCGAATTCAGCAGAAACTCAGCGCGCATCGTTGAAGTACCGACGATTGACGCCTAGTCTCTGCGTCACTTCTATCCCAGAGGGGCATATCGATGACTACCGCTAAGGCGACGTCCGCTGAAAGTTCCGCAGGCTCAGCGGCGAAGAAGGCGCCGTCCTTACACGCGGTGGAACCGGTTGACTCCGAGCACCCAGTACGTGAGGCAAAGCCCGTCAACGTGAAGTCGCTGCCAGTGCGACCAGGCGAAACTCCGTGGACCAAGGCAGAGCTGAACGAGGTACGCAAGGTGCTCGAGGAAGACATCACCAGGTTCGAGAGTCAGATTGAAATCTCCACCGCGGAGCTCGTTGGCCTGCTCCGCGACGGCAGCGAAGGAGCCGGACGCGATCCGGCCGATGTCGGCTCGGCCAACTTCGAGCGCGACGCCGAGATGTCGCTGGCCAACAATGCCCGTGAGATGCTGGACCAGTCCCGACTGGCGTTGCGACATATCGAGCTGGGTACGTACGGCAGTTGTGACAACTGCGGTCAACCGATCGGGAAGGGGCGCCTCCAGGCCTTCCCTCGTGCCACCTTGTGCGTCGCGTGCAAGCAGCGCGAGGAACGGCGATAGCGGATCACGCCACGGCGGACCATAGCCGGGGCCGGTTGCGGTTGCTCTTCGGCGCGGTCATGGTGACCGGCCTGGCTGCTGACCTGATCACGAAGTCGCTCGTTGTCGCCCGTCTCGATCCTGAGCTTCCGGTACGGCTCCTCGGCGGTCTGCTCACCCTGCGGCTCCTGCGCAACCCCGGTGCTGCCTTCAGTCAGGGCGAGCAGTTCACCTATGTCTTCGCCACGGCAGCGATACTTGTCCTGACTTTCGTCATCATCCGTCTGGTGCCGCGGACACGGCACCGAGTGTGGGCGGTTGCCCTCGGGCTGCTGTGCGCGGGCGTTGCAGGCAATCTGGTCGACCGACTCTTCCGCCGCCCGGCTGTGCTGCGCGGACACGTTGTGGACTTCCTGCAACTGCCCTACTTCGCGATCTTCAACGTGGCCGACATGTGCATCACCACGTCCGCTGTGTTGATCATCTACTTGTCGGTGATCAAGGGGATCGGGCTCAACGGTGAACGTGCCCCTCGTCCGCCGGCGAAACAGCGGGCGAGGGGTGGATCCTGAATGGGCGAGCACCGTGTGCTGCTGGTTCCTGAGGGTCTGGAAGGGGATCGGGTCGATGTCGCCGTGGCCCGCATGTTGGGCCTTTCGCGCAGCAAGATCACCGACCTGATCGAGGCGGGCCAGGTGATGATAGACGCTCATCCAGCGGCCAAGTCAGATCGAGTCCACACCGGCGCCATGCTCGAGGTCCGGCTACCGGACGCGGCTGACGAGCTCACGATTCTGCCGCAGACGGTCGATGGGGTCGACGTCATCTTCGACGACGACCACATCGTCGTCGTCGACAAACCCGTCGGTGTGGCCGCACATCCGAGCCTCGGCTGGGACGGACCCTCGGTGCTTGGTCATCTGGCCGGTGCGGGCTTTCGAATCTCCACCTCGGGCGTACCCGAGAGGCAAGGCATCGTCCAGCGACTCGACGTGGGCACATCTGGTTTGATGGTGGTGGCCAAGAGCGAGATGGCGTACACCATCCTGAAACGGGCGTTCCGTTCTCGGGAGGTAGAAAAGACCTACCATGCCCTGGTTCAGGGCCATCCCGATCCTTTCACCGGCACCATCGAGGCGCCTATCGGGCGGCATCCGGGTGCCGACTACAAGATGGCGGTGATGGCGAACGGCCGGCCCAGCATCACCCACTACGAAACGCTCGAGGCCTTCGTGGGCACTACGCTGCTGGAACTGAATCTGGAGACCGGGCGAACCCACCAGATCCGAGTCCACCTGGCCGCGCTGAAGCACCCGTGCGCCGGGGACCTGACATACGGTGCAGATCCGAAGCTGGCGGCCAAGCTTGGGCTGCAGCGACAGTGGCTCCACGCCGTACGGCTCGGCTTTCTCCACCCCGCGACAAGTGAGCCGCTGGTCTTCACCTCGCCCTATCCGGCTGACTTGCGGCACGCCCTGGACGTCGCCCGAACTGCCTGATCATCGTGGCGGAAGTACCAGGCGCCGTCCGCTAGGGTCTGAACCGTGCGAAGAGCCAAAATCGTCTGCACACTAGGGCCGGCTTCCTCGGCGCCCGAACGTCTCAAGGAGCTGGTGGCGGCCGGCATGGACGTTGCGCGGCTCAATATGAGCCACGGTGGCTACGACGATCACCTGACCAACTTGCAGAACGTCCGCGACGCCGCTGAGACGGCCGGTCGGCCGGTGGGCGTGCTCGCCGATCTCCAGGGTCCCAAGATTCGCCTCGGTCGTTTCGCCTCAGGCAAGGAAACGCTGGCCGATGGAGCCAGATTTGCGATCACTACCGAGGAGATTTCAGGCAGCGCCGAGCGCTGTTCGACGACGTACAAGGGACTGCCTGGTGACGTGAAGCCAGGCGACCTGATCCTGATAGACGATGGACGGCTCACCCTGAGGGCGACCGAGCTGACCGAAACCGATGTGATCACTGAAGTGGTCGTCGGAGGTCCGGTCAGCAACAACAAAGGCATCAACCTCCCGGGCGTGGCCGTCAGCGTCCCCGCTATGAGCCAGAAGGACACCCACGACCTCCGCTGGGCCCTGCGCAACGGTGTGGACATGATTGCGCTGTCCTTCGTCCGTAGCGCGAAGGACATTGAACTCGTTCACCAGGTGATGGATGAGGAGAACCGCCGGGTGCCGGTGATCGCCAAGATCGAGAAGCCGCAGGCGGTGGAGAACCTCGATGAGATCATCGACGCCTTCGACGCTTTCATGGTTGCGCGCGGTGATCTTGGTGTGGAGCTTCCGCTCGAAGAGGTGCCGCTGGTTCAGAAGCGGATCGTCACCGCTGCCCGCCGCTGGGCGAAACCGGTCATCGTGGCGACCCAGATGCTGGAGTCGATGATTTCCGCCCCGCGGCCGACGCGGGCCGAGGCTTCTGACGTGGCCAACGCCATCCTGGATGGCGCGGACGCTGTGATGCTCTCTGGAGAGACGAGTGTCGGGGAGTACCCCGTTGCCGCAGTGAAAACCATGGCGCGGATCGTCCAGAACACCGAGGCCCACGGCCTTGATCAGATGCAGGACATCGACTGGGATCCACACACCACCAGTGGGGTGATCACCAAGGCCGCCGCCGAGGTCGGGGCGCGGATCAGCGCGAAGTTCCTGGTGGCCTTCACTCATTCCGGAGACGCGGCTCGGCGCCTGGCCCGGCTGCGTTCGCCGATCCCCGTGCTGGCCTTCACCCCGGTCGACCAGACCCGCTCATCGCTGACCCTTACCTGGGGGGTCGAGTCCTTTCTCGTCCCCATGGTCGGTCACACCGACGACATGATCCGCCAAGTCGACAAGGCGCTGATCGACACCGGCCGGATAGCCGAAGGAGAGCTTGCGGTGATCGTGGCCGGCTCGCCACCCGGCGTCGCCGGCCACACCAACATGCTCCGCATCCGACGGATCGGCGCGCCCCTTTAGTATGTGTCGGCTCGCGCCCGTTCGCGCCCTTAAGCTCCTGTCTTCCTTCCTCGTTCGCAACACCGCCCAAAGACGCTCGCTTCGCTCGCCGGGCAGTCTTGCTCGCTCGGTCGTCCAGACAGGACCCGGGCGCTCTCTACCGACGCTCGCCGACCGGGTCGAGTCTGTCGGTGAGGCGACCCCTTCCGCGCGGACCCGCTGCTCATCTTCTAGACGGTGGAGTCGTCCGGAAGGCGTGGGGTTCGATGCCCTGGAACGCGACTTGGTAGCGAGTGGGAGCCCTCATGATGACTGCGAGGACGTGGATTGGCCTGGCGACAGAGTCAGCGGGAGTCCTCGGTGATGACTGGCCAGGACGTGGATGGGCCTGGCGACAGAGTCAGCGGGAGTCCTCAGTGATGACTGGCCGGACGTGGATGGGCCTGGCGGGAGCCCGAGCTTGCGAGGGCGGATGGCTGTCCGGCCAGTCATCACTGAGGACTCACGCGGACGCCTCGGAGCGGGTGGATGGCTGTGCGGATCGGTTATCACTGAGGACATCCGCGGCATCCAAGATCGCGTGCCGGAGAGGGGAGTCGAACCCCTATGTCCTTGCGGACAGACGGGTTTGAGCCGTCCGCGTATACCATTCCGCCACCCCGGCCTGGGCGCCGCCAACCGTAACACGGCCTGGCTAGAGTGTGCTCCGTGACGGACCGA
>DATFQP010000039.1:0-4787 GCA_035264145.1 Propionibacteriaceae bacterium | reverse complement strand
GCGGCCGCACCGGTATCGAGCTCTGCCTCGATGAGGATTCGGCCGCTGTGAATATGCAAACCCCCGGCGAATCTCAAGATCGCGGCCACCTCGGATTTCCGGCAGCAGGGCTTGGTGACCTTCACGGTGGCCAGCTCCGCTTTCACCTGGGCGGTCATTGCCATTGGGAAATGATGACATGCGCACGGCTCCGCCGAACGTCAAATGTCCATGATCTCGGCGTAGGCGGATGCGAGCCGGAGCGGATCATGCCGGGCAGACCCGTCCCGGGCCGCAAGATCTGCAATCACCAACCGAGCGCCCAACGAATGCGCCCAGTCGGCCAAGTGGACGTCCTCCGAGGCGAACCGGCGGTCGGCCAGCACGACATCCAGGCGTAGATGGGGGGCGTGCTCGGCCAACAATTCGATGTGTCGCGCCGCCGTAAAGCCGGCGGTCTCCCCGGCCGGCTCGAGGTTCATGGTGAGCAGCCGCTTGGCTTCCGTCCGGAGGATGCTGTCCGCCAGCTTCGGCACCAGAAGATGCGGGATCACCGACGTGAACCAGGATCCCGGCCCCAACACGATCCAATCCGCTTCGAGGACCACCTCGACAGATTCGGGACAGGCCGGTGGATCAAGGGGCAGAACGCGGACCGCTCGGACTTCGCCGGTTGTTTTGGCGACCCGCTCTTGGCCGCGGACAATCGTGAGCTCGTCGGGGCGACGCGGATCGAGACCGATCACCTCGGCCTCGATCTCCAAGGGCACCGACGCCATTGGCAACACCCGGCCCTTGGCACCCAGAAGTCGCGCCACCATGTCGAGTCCGGCCACCGGGTCGCCAAGACGCTCCCACAGACCGGCAATCAGCAGATTGCCAATGGCGTGATCGCCGAGCGGACCTGTGCTCGAGAAGCGCGATTGCAGCACGTCCGCCCATGTGCGGCCGGATTCGTCGTCACCGCAGAGCGCCGCAAGCGCCATTCGAAGGTCCCCGGGCGGCAGGCAGTGAAGTTCCGCACGCAACCGGCCGGACGAACCGCCGTCGTCCGCCACGGTCACGATGGCGGTCAGACGATCCGTGATCCGCCGGAGGGCGGTCAGCGATGCCGCCAGCCCGTGGCCGCCACCGAACGCGACCACCGCCGGAAGTGACGGCCGAAGGCCCCAACGTAAAGCGGCGCCGAGATGGGCTCCGCTCTCCAAGCTCATTCGCGGCCCACGTCTCGGTGCAGGACCTTGGTGGCTACTCCCTTGGCCCGCAGCCGCCTGGCGAACTCCTCGGCCATCGCGGTGCTCCGGTGCTTGCCGCCGGTGCAACCGATCGCGATGGTGGCGAAACGCTTGCCCTCCTGCAGGTAACCCGCCGAGATCACCTCGAACAGCTCGGCGAAGTGCTCAAGGAAGGGCTGGGCACCGTCCTGGCCCAGCACGTAGTCGCTGACCGGTTTGCTGAGGCCGGTTTGGGGCCGCAGCTCCGGAATCCAGTGCGGGTTTGGCAAGAACCGGACGTCGAGGACCATGTCGGCATCGACCGGTATGCCGTTCTTGAATCCGAACGAGATCAGCGTTACCCGAAGCCGGTCTTCGGTCTCACCGCCGTACGCGTGGGTGACCCGCGACGCAAGCTGGTGCACGTTCAGCGACGACGTGTCGATCACCAGGTCAGCGGCCGCGCGCAAGGTCGCCAGCGTCTCCCGTTCGCGGGTGATGCCGTCGAGGAGGCGACCATCACCCTGAAGCGGGTGCGGCCGCCGTACGGACTCCTGCCGCCGCACGATCACGTCGTCGGACGCTTCCAGGTACAAAATCTCGGGCAGCGCGCCCGCCGCAGAAAGATTGCTGAACATCGCAGGCAGCTGCTCGAAGAACTCTCGAGTGCGCACGTCGAGCACCACCGCAAGGCGAGTCAGCCCGACTTCACTCGCTTGGGTGCAGACCTCCGGCAGCACGCTTGGCGGCAGGTTGTCCACCACATACCAGCCGAGGTCCTCCAGCGTGTTGGCCGCCGTCGACCGACCGGCCCCCGACATGCCGGTCACGACGACCAGGCGAAGCTTGGTCGCCGATGGCTCAAGTGCCGCTGGCTCAGTCACGGAGACGATTATCCCTGCTGCACTCAGGTGACGGTGGAGCTAGACCGCGGTGATTTCACCCGTCGCGGTGTTGATCGATTCGCGTTGCGGCAGCGCCTCCAACGCTTGCTTGATAGCGATCGCGGTCTTCATGCCGAAGCCAGGCACGGCGGCGATCTCCTCGACGGTTGCGGCACGCAGCTTCTTCAACGAACCGAAGTGGTTGAGCAGCACCTTTCGGCGGACCTCACCCAGGCCAGGCACCTGATCCAAAACCGACTCGACCATCGACTTACTGCGCCGTTCCCGATGGTGGGTGATAGCGAAGCGGTGCGCCTCGTCGCGCAGTCGCTGGAGGAGATAAAGGCCTTCGCTCGTGCGTGGCAGGATGACCGGGTCGTCGCTGTCCGGCAGCCACACTTCCTCCAGGCGCTTCGCCAGCCCACACAAGGCAACGTCGGAGATGCCGAGCTCGTCCAACGCCCGGGCTGCGGCTGCGACCTGGGGCGGACCGCCGTCGACGACCACCAAGGACGGAGCGTAGGCAAACTTGCGCGGAGCGCCCGTTGTCGGATCGATCAACAAAGGCCCTCCCTCTCCGTCTTCAGCGCGCTCGCCGCCCGTGAGGGATCGGCGGTCGTCCAGAAGGCGCCGAAACCGGCGGGTGATGACTTCGTGCATCGCCGCGACATCGTTCTGGCCGTCGACGTGCCGGATGACGAAGCGACGGTACTCACTCTTCCGTGGCAGCCCGTCTTCGAAGACCACCATCGAGGCCACCACCTCCGTGCCCTGCAGGTTGGAGATGTCGAAGCACTCGATCCGCAACGGCGACGTGGGGAGATCGAGCGCCTCCCGGAGCTCTTCGAGAGCCTGATTGCGGGTGGACAGATCACCGGCCCGCGCCGTCTTGTGCCGAATCAGCGCCTCTCCGGCATTCCGGGAGACCGTGTCCATCAGCGCCCGCTTGTCACCCCGGTGCGGAACCTTGATCTCGACCGTAGAACCGCGGCGTTCGGTGAACAGCCTGGTCAAGGAGTCCAGCGACTCAGGCAGCACCGGCACCAGGATTTCGCGAGGTACCGTCGCCGGATCCGGCACACCGGGATCCGTGTCTGCGTAGAGCTGGAGCAGGAACTGCTCGATCAGGAAAGGGGTTCCCGAGTCGTCGAACCGATCAGCCACCCAGCCGCGTTCGCCGCGAACCCGCCCGCCGCGAACATGGAAGATGTGAACGGCGACCTCGAGCGGATCCTCGGCCAACGCAATAACGTCCGCGTCCGTTCCATCGCGGAGGACGATCGCGTTCTTCTCCATCGCCTGCTGAAGCGCGCCGATATCGTCCCGCAGGCGGGCGGCCCGCTCGAACTCCAACGACTGGCTGGCCTGGTGCATCTCGCGATCCAGCTTCCTGAGCATCGGCGTCGCCTGCCCGGACAGGAAGGCGCAGAGGTCCTCGACAATCCTTCGGTGGTCTGCGGCATCGATCCGACCGACACATGGGGCCGAGCACTTGCCGATGTAGCCGAGCAGGCACGGTCGGCCCAGCTGCCGGTGGTTTTTGAACACGCCGGGACGACACGACCGCATGGGAAAGACCCGCAGCAACAGATCCACGGTCTCTCGGATCGCCCATGCGTGCGCGTAGGGGCCGAAGTAGCGATCGCCCTTGCGCTTGGCCCCGCGGCCGACCATGACCCGCGGGAATTCCTCCGAGAGCGTCACCGCGAGCCATGGGTAGGACTTGTCGTCTCGGTATTTGATGTTGAACTGTGGGTCGAATTCCTTAATCCAGGAATATTCAAGCTGCAAGGCCTCGACTTCGGTCTGCACCACGGTCCAGTCAACCCGGGCCGCCGTTTCAACCATCGACCGAGTCCGACTGAGCATCGACGTAGGGTCGGCGAAGTAGGAATTCAAGCGTGACCTGAGGCTTTTGGCCTTACCGACATAGATCACCCGACCGTGGGCATCCGAGAAGCGGTACACGCCCGGCTGATCGGGTACGGATCCGGCTGCCGGACGGTATGCCGGACCGGTCCGCTGCCCTTCCGGCCGAGAGGCCGTGGGGAGCGAGGAGGCAGCTGGCACGTGCTCCAGCGTAGGCGGCCGGGCGGACATGCAGGAGGTCGTCTCCGCCCCTCAGCCGCTGGTCGACATCAGCCCGTCACGAACACCTTGCCGTCGGAGACCGTCACGTCGTGCTCGGCGAGCGGCCTTGACGCGGGTGGCCTCACCACCGATCCGTCCTTGATCGAGAACTCACTGCCGTGGCAGTCACAGTGGATCACCCCATTGGCAACCTCGGCCACCGCGCAACCTTGATGGGTACAAATCTTGGTGAAGGCCTTGTACTTGCCCTTCGTCGGTTGGGTGACGACGTAGTCCGCCTCATTCAGTATCACGCCACCGCCCACTGGAACCTTCGAGGCCGCGACGCTCGGGCCGCTCGGCGCCTTGGCCGACTTCGTAGGGCTGCCCGACGTTTCGCTAGTAGGCGAGCTCGCTGCCGACGAGGCCGCAGACGTCGAGCCGGGGGCTGAGGAAGATCCGCTCCCGGCCGCTGTGCTCGGCGCAGCCGACGGATCGCCAGCCGCGCAAGCGGTGACCACGGCGGCTCCCCCGGCGGCCGCCAGGAATCCTGCGGCACGCAGAACGGTTCGCCGCGACGACGCGACCGCCGGTCCGGAAATCGGCTCGGCGTTCGGCTGGTCGGACATGGGGCCTCCAA
>DATFQP010000038.1:0-5652 GCA_035264145.1 Propionibacteriaceae bacterium | reverse complement strand
CCGGACCCCGTTCGTGCTCGGCCACGACCTTGCCGGCGTGGTGACCAGGGTCGGCTCCGCCGTAGGCGAGTTCCAGGTCGGCGATGAGGTCTACGCCCGTCCCCGCGACCTGCGGATCGGGACCTTCGCGGAATACATCGCGATCGATCAGGACGACGTCGCGCCCAAACCGGACTCGCTCACCCTGCACGAGGCGGCGGCGGTGCCGCTGGTGTCACTGGCTGCTTGGCAGGCCCTCGTCGACCGCGCCCACCTAAAACCTGGGCAGAAGGTCCTCGTCCACGCCGGCTCCGGCGGCCTGGGATCGACCGCCATCCAGCTCGCCAAGCACCTCGGCGCCACAGTGGCGACGACCGCGAGCGGAAAGAACGCGGAGCTGGTGCGCAGCCTCGGCGCCGACGTCGTCGTGGACTACAAGAAGGAAGACTTCGCCGACGTCCTCTCCGGCTACGACGTCGTGCTGGACTCACTCGGCGGCGAAAACCTCCAGAAGTCCCTCACCGTCCTCAAGCGCGGCGGACAGGCGATCAGCGTCACCGGCCCGCCGGACCCCGGGTTCGCCAAGCAGCTCGGGGCGCCGCAGTACATGGGCCTCGTGATGGGGCTGCTGAGCCGAAAGGTCCACAAGCAAGCCCGGAAGCTCGGAGTGAGCTACTCGTTCCTGTTCATGCAGGCCAACGGCGCCCAGCTGCGCGAGCTGGCCACCCTCTACGACGCCGGCCACCTCCGCCCGGTCATCGACAAGACGTTCCCATTTGACCAGACCCTCCAGGCGCTGGCCTACGTCGAGCAGGGCCGCGCCAACGGCAAGGTCGTCATCACACTCGACTGACCACCGTGAACTCCGCCCGCAGCCTGTCACATCGAACGAAGCGGGCGGCCGACGCTCGAGCTGCACGATCTTCAGCCATCCCGCCGAAGCCAGGACCGCCGGTAAGGAGGACAGCCCGGGCGTTCCCGGCGGGCACTCATCCCTGAGGAGGCGCCCGAGGAATTGACTGACGTACTCCCGCGCTTACTCCGGGCCACAAATAGAACATCCGGCCGTAGTCCAGCAAGCCCTTCGCTAATGGGCACCGGGCTGTCCCGGTGATCGGTCGGTCTGCGGGCGTGCGCCAGCCGATCCGTGTGTGACCCGTCGGGCTTGGGAAGGACTCGTATCAGTTAGCGATCCGCAGAGAATCTGTATTGTGACCACGCTCGCCGACGCTGTCCTCCCGCTGATCCGGACTCGAGCGGACCTCTCTCGGTGGAGCGCGTCGAATGCGCACGGTCGGCAGATGCATGAGGCCGTCGACAACCTGGAGGCGGCGATCCCGACGACTGATCCAGCTGAGGTGTACGCCGTCACGCACAAGGCGCTCGCCAGCGCGATCAAGGTCATCGCCAGGGCCGACGACTCCAGCGGGATCATCGGTGATGCGTGCCGTCGTCTGCTTGAGCTCCATCCCACAGTCGCTGCGGCAGCACAGGTGCCGGCCGGCAGTCTGGTCGATTGGATGGTGAGGTTCCAGTTCGACGGCGACGTCGATTACTTCGGGATCGACCCGGTCGCGTATGCGCCGGCACTGGGCAAGTCCTGGATGGCGGCCTATCGAGCGCGATTATCAGATATTGAGGCCGGCCTTGGGCCACCGCCCTCTGCGGAGGGCCTCTGGACGTCGCGCCACTCGCACGCGTGGTTCGTGATCGAGTGGAACACTCGGCGACTGGCTGTTCTCGACCGCGACGTCGACGCCATCGTCCGCACCCATGCGCGCGACCGGAAGGTCGGCGCGTGGCTCGAGGACACTGCCCGGGCCTTCGAGGAGATCGGTGAGATCAACCTGGCCATCGGTTGTGCGAAGCAGGCGACCGACTTCGACCGCGGGCACCAGTCGGTCAAGGCGGCTTCATACTGGTGCGAACTGTTGGCCGAGCACCGGCCCGCCGAGCTGCTTTCGGCCCGTGTTGAGGTGTTCCGGCGTTGGCCGTCCTCGAGCACGGCCGCTCACATCTATCAGGATGCTGGTCCGTCGTGGCCCAGCTACCGCGACGAGGTGGTCGCCACCCTTGCCGGAAGCCCGCGTGACGCTGTGCTCTTCGCGTTGCTCACACTCAAGGAGGTCCAGCTCGCCTGGAACCTGGCGTACTCGCTCGGACTCGACAGCGACGATGTGTGGCAGCGGCTGGCCACAGCGTACGAGAAGGTCGACCCGCTGGCCGTGCTGCCGGTCCTCGCCCGGCTCGTCGACAATGAACTGACGGAGGCCGGCGCGCAGCATTACCGGATCGCCGCTCGTCGGTTGGCAAAGATGCGCAAGCTGGCCAGCGGGTCGGCCGAGGCGGCCGGAGTTGACGAACTCATCACCGATCTCCGTGAGACGCACCGCCGTCGGCCACGCCTCCAGCAGGAGTTCGATCGCGCCGGTCTGCCCTGAAATGACGCGGTAAGCGGAGCGACTATTCCAGATGTCGGTAGGGTGCGAACATGAGCGATAACTCCGGCCGAGAGCGGTGCACAACGGCCGCGGAGAGGGGGCTTCGGGCCGATGCCGAGCGGAACCGGGAGCGGGTGCTCAGGGCGGCTCGCGAGGTGTTCGCTGAGCAGGGTCTGGACGCTTCCACCAATGAGATAGCCCGCCGGGCCGGGGTGGGCGTGGCCACCCTCTTCCGTCGCTTCCCCACCCGCGATGAACTGGTGGGGGCGGCATTCGCGGACAAGATGAGTGCCTATGCGGCCGCTATCGATGACGCGCTGGCCGACACCGATCCGTGGCACGGCTTCTGCGGCTTCATTGAACGGGTCTGCCAGATGCAGGCCGACGATCGTGGCTTCGCCGATGTGATCACCATGACTTTCCCCACCGCGAAGGCCCTCGAGGAGGAGCGCGACCGTACCGCCAATGCCCTCACCGAACTCCTCGACGGGGCCAAGGCCGCCGGCCGGCTGCGCGAGGACTTCGCCCACCAAGACGTGCCATTGATCTTGATGGCCAACGCTGGTGTGGTGACGGCCACGCGAGATGCTGCGCCGGAGGCCTGGCGGCGTCTCGTTGGTTACCTCATCCAGTCTTTCGCCGCCGAAGCCGCGCAGCCCCTACCTGCGCCGCCGACCACGAGCCAGATGTACCGAGCCCTGATGCGACTTTCCCCGCCGCCTGACTGACTGCTGGCTCGCCGATGATCACGCGGACGCGGTGGCCCCATTCGGGCGGGATCTTGTTCGGGTTGCGGGCGTAGGCGGTGACGGTGTGCCCGTTGGCCAGCAGTTCGTTGACGGTGAGGGATCCGATGGCGCCGGTGGCGCCGAAGACGGTGACGTTCATGCGGGCTGGCGTTGCTGCTCGCGGGGGAGGACGTGGCGGACGGCGGGGGGCGACGATGTCGCCGAATCGTTGGATGGAGTCGCGGACCATCTGGTGCGGCATGCCGCCGAGGTCGACCTGGCCGAGGACCGGTCGACGCCGAGCTCGGCGTGCAGGTCGAGGATCTTCTCGGCGACCTGCGTAGGCCCGCCGACCATCAGGGCGCCACGGCGAGCGGCGAGGTTGGCCATGGTGGGTGCCACCGATGAAGCCGAGCGCCATCGGTAGGCCGAGCCGGCCGGCACGCACGGCGCTGGCGGGGGTGCCGCCGACGGTGACCCAGATCGGCAGCGGGCCGACCGGGTGCGGGTTGGGGCCGCCCCCTGAGCGGCGGGCGGAACCGTCCGGTCCAAGTCACCCGGTCCTCGTTGCGGAGACGCAGCAGCAGGTCGTCCAGCTTCTCGGCGAACAGGTCGTCGAGCTGGGCGATGTCCTCGCCGAACAGGGCGAACGGTTCGGCGAATGCGCTGCGGCCGGCGATGATCTCGGCCCGACCGTGGCTGACCAGGTCGAGGGTGGCGAAATCCTGATACACCCGGACCGGGTCCAGGACACTCAACACGGTTGCGGTGGTGGTGAGCGTGATGCGACTGGTCGCCCGAGCGATCGCGGCGTGCACGACCGCGGGTGAGGAGACTGCAAACGCGCGGGTGTGGTGCTCACCGATCCCGAACACATCCAGGCCGGACTGCTCGGCGAGGATGCCGTAGCCGACGATGTCGTCGATCCGGCTGGCCGCGGTGTCGGTACTGCCGGGGTAGATGTCGGTGAGTGAGAAGACACCGAGTTCCATGAAGGTCCTTACCTGTCCCAGGCCGCGGGGGCCCCCCGCGGCCGCGGTGACGATCTGGTGATCGAGACAGTCAGTCGATCGAGATGACGAGCTTGCCGAGTGTGCCGGCGGCGAAGTGCTCGATCGCCTCGGCGGTCTGCTCGAGGTCGTAAACGCGCTGCACGGTCACGGTGGTGTGCTTTTCGACCTGGTGGCGGGCGACCCGGTCCAGGGTCGCCGCCGAAGGGCTCGCGTAGATCGAGATCACCTTCACGTTCTCCGCCGCGACGTCGTCGGCGCTGCGCAGCATGGTCGAAACCAGCGTCCCGCCCGGCTTCACCACTGCAACCAGCGGCGCCGGGTCCCCGGCGAAGTGCAGCACGACATCCACCCCCTCGGGGGACTTCGCGCGAACCTGCTCCACCACATCACCGCGGTAGTCGACGGTGCGCGCTGCACCCAACTGCCTCACCAGCTCGATCTCCTCCTCCGAGTGCGCGGTCGCCATCACTGTGGCGCCGGCCCGCACCGCTAGCTGCAGTACCTGCTGACCCACCCCGCCGGTCGCCCCGACAACCAGCACGGTGTCATCGGCGGTGACGTTAGCGGCGTCGAACGCATCGACGGCTGCGGCTCCGGCCAACCCCAATGCGGCCGCCTCCGTGAAGTCGATCCCGTCGGGGAGCTTAGCGATACCGAAGGCCACCGGAACGGTCACGTACTCCCCCAACGAACCATCCCCGAGGGTGTCCTTCATGACGACGCCGAAGACCCGATCGCCAACCTGGTAACCCTCAACATCGGGACCGACCGCGTCCACCTCGCCGGCGTAATCCTTGCCCAGCACCACCGGGAAGCGGTGTTCCATAATGCCCCTCAGATAGCTGTTCGCCACCGACAGGTCGAAGCCGTTCAGCGACGCTGCCCGAACCCGGACACGAACCTCAGCGGGGCCGGGGGTGGGCAGATCCACTTCGGTCACCTCTGGAGCCCGGTCGAACCCCTGAAGCGCAAAAACCTTCATCATTTCCTCTCATCGTCTTATTGGAGCGGATGCTCCAGTTCCATCTAACCAGAGAACCGGAGTACCTATTCCAGTTGCGACCGCGCGACTTTGTAGGTCCCCACGGCCTCGTGGCAGACAAAGCGATCAGTGAGGTCGAGGTGCTCGCTGCGACGGCGTAGTCGGCGATGACCATCGCCCTTCCGCACACCTCATGCACAGTTCGCCGCCTCGAGCCAGCGCACCCTCTGGAAGCCCGTCGCTCAATAGGTGGTGGCGTCCGGCGCAATTCGGCAGGCTCGTGCGAGTTGCGTCCTGGGAAGTGGTGTACGAGTTCCCAGTCGCTGAGCGTGCCGTCGTGACGTGATACGGCCACCGCGTGATCTTGTTTGAAGTTCTTTCCACAGATCTCAGACAAGGAGCACGACGATGACCGCACCACAAAGTATCGACCTGCCTGGTTGGATGGCTGAGCAGTTGTCTCAGGCCAGTCCTGATCTTCTTCGCGCGATGCTGCAGACCTTCGCCGA
>DATFQP010000037.1:0-5929 GCA_035264145.1 Propionibacteriaceae bacterium | reverse complement strand
GATCGGTGGACCAGCAGTAATGGCCGCCGACTCGAACGCGTACTGGACACCGAAATGGCGGACCACCCGACGGGCTACTTGGCCGTGCATACGCACTTCATCGAACTGCAGCCCTCGCATACGCTCGAGCAGGTCCCCTTCCTGGTCCTCGCTGAGCAGCGATGGAATGTATCGGAGGCCTGTCGGCTCCTCGATGATGCCGCGCATCCGACCCATTCGACGAACCTACGTTCGGGCTCGGTCTGCCGCAGCTGCAGAGGAAGGAGCTGGCGTGACGGCCGGCCTCGGTGCGGCCGTACGCGGCGGCTCGGCGGTCACAACAAGAGCGACGCCCAAGATCGCCAGCCCACCACCAATGAGTACGACACCTGTAACGGGCTCCGATAAAATCACCGCCCCTAACAACACCGCCACCGCCGGGTTCACGTAGGCGTAGGTCGACGTCAGAGAGATCGGTGCGTTCTGCAGCAGCCACGCGTAGGCGGTGTAGGCGATCATCGATCCGACGACGACGAGATAGCCGAACGCAAACCAGGTCGATGCTGGTAGCACCCCGAGCTGGCCCGGTACGCCTTCGCCTCGGGCCAGCCCCATCGCGACGGCGACCATTCCGCCGACCGCCATCTGATACACCGTTGCCACCAGCGGATCGGTCGGTACTCCCCAAGATCGTGAGTAGAACGAGCCGATCCCCCAGCAGGTCGCGGCAAACAGCGTTAGCAGGACGCCCCAGCGCTCGACGTTGGGCATACCGCCGCCCTGCAGGCCCAGGAACGCCACCCCGATGAAACCGATAATCACACCAAGCCACACCAGCGGTCTCGGCATATCACGCCGGGTCAACCGCAGCACGACCATCAGCAAGGGCACAGATGCGATAAGGAGAGCCGCAAGCCCGCTTGGCACTGTCTGCTCAGCAACGGCGACCATGCCATTGCCCATGGCAACGAGCAGGGTCCCAACGGCCGCCGAGGCCAGCAGTTGGCGGCGGGTGATGCGCAACCGCCCAAGACCGGCTCGCAGCGCCACGAAGGCGGCGAGCAGCGGCGCCGCAAGGAGGAACCGAATCCCCATGCTTAGCAGTGGCGGGAGCCCGCCCTGCACGACGACCCGGATCGCGAGGTAGGTCGAGCCCCAAACCAGATAAACGATCAGGAGTGCGGCCCAAAGCCGCGCCGCCGACCGTCGGTCTGTCATGAGTGTAGGCCCCTCTCGCTCATTACAGATTATGTGCCTAGCGGCGCCGTTCGAACGCCGGTCCTGGAAGTGAGACTCGCGGGACACAACAGGCCAGGCCGGAACCGGCGGCGGGGAGGTCTAATCCGGCCGACGACCCAACGCCGGCTGTCAGTCGATAGGTCGGGGCCCGACCGCGTCACCTTCGCTGTAGGCCGGGTAGCTCGCGATGCGGAACGGTCGCCTCTCGGGGCGACGGCACCACCAACAGGAGGGCGCCCTGTTGCTGGATTAGTCGGGGCGCCTCCACGTGCTGTCCGGGCAGGGGGTCCTCAAGGGGGCGAGGACCGAGGTTGTAGAACCGGCCGGGCCCGTAGACGAAGTCGATCGAGCGCAGTCCTGGGCGCTGTCGATCCAGTTGCGCGCCCATCGGAACGCCGACAGCTAGCGGCTTCAGTTTGGTGTGCAGGTTGCCGGCGACTACCAGTCGGCCGCCGACGGCGTCTGGGGCGGCGAGAACGCGACCGGCCATCGCCGCGTCCCGCTCAGTCCAGGACCGCCGCTCCAGCTCCTCGGCGCTCTCACCCCGGCGTGGGTATACGACCCTGGTCCCGTCCATCAGTGTGATCAGCAGGCCGGAGTCGGCCCACCGGCGCAGCGCCGCCAGGTGCCCCGCGGTAAGCCTGCCGTCGCCGACCCAAACCTCCCCGGCGAGGGCGGATCCCCAACGAGGGTCGGACAGCACGCCGTGGGCGACCCAGCGGTCCAGCCACGGCCTGAAGTCGTGGTGCCACTCCAGCGGCCGCGCGTATTTGGGCCAGCCGTTTGACGCAGAGAATTCCCCCCGGCGTCGCTCGCTCTCCGCACGCTGATGCGGCGATCGGGGTGAGAGTGGCGTAGTAGCCCAGCCGGTGGAGCTGGTTCATCGCGCCATATGATTTCGTGCACTGGGTCGGTCACGGCTCGGTCCCCGACACGGAGGAGGCGCGATGCCCACGGTGATGGTTCACCACGACGTCAACGACAAAGATGGCTGGCTCGCCTCGCCGAGGCGTGAGCAGTTCTTCGGTCCAATCGGTGTTACCAACATTCGGACGTTCGTCGCTCCGGAGCACCCGACGCGGGTCGGGTTGGTGATGGACGTTCCCGACATGGAGGCGCTGATGGCCGCGATGGAGACCGAGGCTGCCCGTGACGCGATGGCGCATGACGGCGTCCTACCCGAGACGCTCGTGTTCCTCGTGGAGGCGTAAAGCGCACAATCTGACCTCGAACAGACGCCGCGATCAACCGTCACCAAGAGCGCGCGGACCGTTGCGCTGGGCGGTGAGATCTTGTTGCTCTGTTAATGGGCGTGCATCGCAAACGTCGAGCCCATTCCAGAGATCTCCTTCTACGTTACTTCCAAGCCGGTGGTTGCAGGCGTCGCCGGTCCGAGTCGTCTTTGGCCGCCCATGCGCTTCGGTGGCACATTGATCTTGGTGCCTTCCAGGCACCGCCAGACCTCGGTCAAGGCCAGTGGGCGAGACTTCGGGGAAGGTCACCGCAGAAACCGGTTGCGCTCATCGAGATCAGACGTCAGCGAGGCATGTCGGCGTTCCGGCGACTGCGACAGGACGCTCCTGATGGTGCGAGAGCTACCGCCGACTGGGGCGCAGGTCTCGAGTGCCGGATTGCGTGTCTGCGCACCGCATCCCGGGCTATGCACTTGGTGAAGGACCCGCTTTGATTGGCTCCCGTTGACGAGAGCGCCAGCCGTGGCGCTCCTTGGGGGGAGTACAAGTGCATAGAGTTCGACGCTCGCTAATCTTGGCGTTGGCGATGGTGGCTTCGGCGTCGCGGCCGGTCCACGGATCGTTCATGGGGGCCAGGTCTGCTGCTGATCGGCTGGGATTCACCGTGAGTCCTGGGGCGATGGCCGCGTCCTTGGCGGCGGCCGCGTGCTTGGCGGTCACGGTCCCCGGCTTGACCTTCACTCCCTCGGGCAAGGGCCCGACAAATTCAAACCCGGCGTCGATGAGCATCTGAATCGATTCGGCCCTGCTGAGCCCGGCTTCCTTCATCTGCTTCCTCTTTCCAGTACTTCGGCGGCGATGATCACCTTTGTCGAATGTGAGTCGACCAGCCACCGGGCGGGCGCCGAGTTCGTCCCTTCCGTGGCCTACGGTTCGGGCACTGACGCCCAGCATCCGCGAGGCCGTCGCCGTGCCGATCAAGTCTTCAGGCAACGCTGTCAGCGTGGGGGCGCCGGTGGCTAACGCCTGTCGCTCAAGGGACGCCGCCTCACCTCGGCCGCCAGGGTGCGCTCGAGGTCGAGCAGCCGCGGGGCACCGGCTCGCCGTCCCTGCGTGCTTTCCGGATTCGCCACGCCAGGACCTTCCAGCAGGTGACCAGCTCTGGGCCGCTGAGCAGGACCCCGCTGCTGACCTTGACGGCGGTCATGTGGAACCGTCGGTGTCGAAGTCCAATCCCCCAAGGCGATCGCGTCCAAGATCGCCGCCGTGTCGCGGCCGGCGTCCGCCACGACCTTGAGGAGCAATGCGGCTGCGGCGACCATCTCGCCGGGATCGATCCGGAAGGGGAGCTCCGGCTCGCGGCCCTCGTGAAGATCGCGGAGCACGGCGGTGGCCGATCTGGTCGGGATGTCGGTGATGCCCGGCGAGGTGATGATGATCAGTCCGGGCCCTCGCCCGCATCGGGTGCAGCAGACCCGGACGAAGTCGCCGGACTGCGATGCGGTCGCCCGCCA
Organism: Propionibacteriaceae bacterium; assembly: GCA_035264145.1. Taxonomy (GTDB): domain Bacteria; phylum Actinomycetota; class Actinomycetes; order Propionibacteriales; family Propionibacteriaceae; genus Microlunatus. Next base: position 2,004 of record DATFQP010000037.1, on the reverse strand, counting down.
GGTGTGGCGGCGCAGGCAGCGGGTCATGACGCCTTGGCCTTCCGGGCGTTCTGGATCCGCGTGAATCAACGCATCCCACACCCCGAACTTTTCGACGTTCGCCTCGGCAGACTCGCGGCATTGCGCGAGCACCTCGCATCCGAGACACAGCGAGACTGCCAGCGCGCTTTTCTCCGCGAGTTCGCTAAGCCAAAGATCATGGTCGCCGGGGTCGCCGCAGCGCGGACGCTGGCCGCGTTCAGCGAGCATGATCAGCGCAAGGGTGAGGTGATCGGCCCGAGTCACCCGGGTCATCACGATGCCTTCCCCAGCCAACAGGCGCCACACAGCCCGGCCTGATGTTGGACCCATCCGACGAGCTGATTACCGCACTTCCGGCAACCCCCGGATTTATCCGTCGCAGGCCTCACCTCGTCACGAGCAATTGGCAGTTGTGACGAAGTGACCGAGGCGACGGCAAAGTGGGACTCGTCCTGAGATTGCCCGTATTTGTTCTCCGGAGTCGCCGGAGACTCCGGCTCCGGCGGAGAAGGCGGAGATCCCGGAGATTGATTACGGGCAATCTCAGGATGCACAACGGTCCAGATGGTGAAGTGGTCACTGTCCTTCTCGTTTTCCACGGTCCAGCCCGCTTTCCTCAGCGCCGGTACCAGAACACGGTTAGCCGCATCGAGACGGGCGCCAGGCGGTCCACGGTCTGGAGATACAGCACCTGGACGAGATCCTCGGCGGAGGCCTGCTCGACGGGACCAAGTTCGCTGCGACGTTCGCCGAGGAGTGGAAGTTCTTCGCAGAGGAGGCGTTCACCGGAGCGGCTCAGCACCGCCTGGAGGCCGCCGAGTCGGCGTTGGCCAAGGCGATGGAGGAGCTCGGACACCTCCGGGAGCTACTCCGAGTCAGTTCGGTGAGCCCGAAGGGCGGGGACCGTGGCTGAACCGGAGAAGCGGATTCGCGGCGGCAGGGAACGTTGGTACGCCCGCTACTACGACCCGAGCGGCAGGCGGCACTCGAAGGCGTTCGACACCAAAGGGGAAGCAGACCGCTTCCTCACCACGGTCAAGATGTCCAGGATCACTGGCTCGTACGGGGACCCGAACCGCTCCAGGGTCATTCTCGGCTCCTGGGCCGATAACTGGCTGGCGGCGAAGGCCCACCTGTCGCCGACCACCCGTAACCGGTACGAGGGCATCATCGCCACCCACGTGCGGCCGCGCTGGGGTCGGGTCAAGCTCAGCGACGTGACCCACGCCGAGGTCCAACGCTCGATCACCGGGCTCAGGTTGTCGCCGGGCAGCGTCCGGAAGGTTCACCGGGTGCTGTCCATGGTGCTGACGCGGTGAAGGAGGGACGGTTGGCGGTCAACCCGGCGGCCGGCGTCAGCCTGCCCCGGGTCCGTGAGGTGGAGAAACGCTTCCTGACCCATCGGCAGGTTCACGAGCTCGCCGAAGCCTGCCGCGAGGAATACCGGCTCGTGGTCCTGTTCCTGGCTTACACCGGCCTTCGGTGGGGTGAGATGGCGGCGCTCCGGGTCAACCGGTTGGACTTGCTCCGCAGGCGCGCCCTGGTCGCCGAGTCGGTCACGCCGGTCAAGGGCGTGATGACGTTCGGCCCTACCAAGGGGCACGAGCACCGGGAGGTGCCGCTCCCCCGGTTCCTGCTGGACGATCTCGCCCGCCAGGTTGCCGGGCGCGCGGCTGGCGATCTGGTGTTCAGCGGGGAACGTGGCGCGGTGATGCGCTCGCAGACTTTCCAGCGTGCCAGGCTAACCGAGGCGGCGACGACGGTCGGGCTGCCGGGCTTCCACCCGCACGCGCTGCGGCACACGGCGGCCAGCCTCGCGATCGCCTCGGGCGCGGACATCAAGGTCGTGCAGCAGATGCTCGGCCACAAGTCCGCGACGATGACGCTCGACCAGTACGGCCACCTGTTCGGCGATCGGCTGGACGTGGTGGCCAACGCGATGGACGCCGCGAGGGCCTCGGCGCTGGCCGATGGGTACCCGGG
>DATFQP010000036.1:0-3278 GCA_035264145.1 Propionibacteriaceae bacterium | reverse complement strand
GTGATGGGCGAGGCGCTGGTCACCGGTGACTGTGGATCGTTCTACGGCTTGCTGCCGTGGGAGGCTGCCGGTTGCGAGTCTCCAGAAGGTGTCGGCGGGAAGGATCACCTGCGCTCTCGCAAGCGATGGTTGCGTGCCCGGATACAGCGTCCAACCTCGGCCGATGTCCAAAACCAGAGACCAGCTCAGCGAGCGGTTCTGGTCATTGAGTACGACCAATACAGTTGCGCCATCTTCTGCGTGCAGCGACTCATAGGTCTTGGGAAGGGCGCGCATCAAAGTGTCGAGCAACGGATCGAAGAATTCTGGCGAGCCGAGTCCTGGCCGTTCAATGGTGTCGCGGATCTGCTGGTGGTGAATCCAGTCTTCGCTGTAGTCGCGTGCCACATCCAGCCAGATAGGAGCTGCGTCGACACCGGCCCAGCAGACTCCTTCGCCCAGTTGATCAAGGTCCGCATCAGCCCACATCCGGTGAAGGAGCTGCCCTGTGCAGGTCAGCAGGTCGATCAGAAGCCGCGGACTGAGAAATCGCGTCTCTTCGACCCACCGATCGTTAGCCCGGTTCAAGAACGTCGGCAATGACTCGTCGGCGGCCGGCACTGGACCTTGGACGCCGTCGCGGGTGCGACTGAGTCGGCGAAGATCATCGTGTAGCAGGTGCCCGGCAACGTCGCGCACAGACCAGCCGGGGCACACCGTGGCCGCAGTCCATTCCGGTTTGTCGAGCTTCCTAAGCAGGTCAATGAGAAGGTCACGCTCATGGCGAAAAGTGGTTCGCACATCGATGGCCGGCCCAAGCTGCGACACCATCACCACGATCTACACTCTCCCGGAGCCTTGCCGTCATGCCAACGACGGGCAGGCGACGTGATGGCGGCATCGCTTAACAACACCCCTCGAAGCCGACCCCCGAGCGACACTCACAGCCTGCGCTCGCCAGAGTGGAGGTGTGGCGGAAGAGATTACGTACTCCTGGCGGGAGGCTGTGGCCGACGACGAGCTGATCAGCCTCGTCGAATCCCACGGAGGCACTTCGAGCGCCGGGTGGTGCAGCAGGGTCAGCGCTTCGAGCCTCGGCTGGGTCAGTGCCCGGAACCAGGATGGGCTGCTGGTCGGATTGTCAACGTCGCTTGTGACGGAGGGGGTCACGGGTTCCTGGTGGACACCACGACCCGCGGCAAGCCACCAACACCGCGGGATCGGTCGTGAGCTCTTGTGGCAGGCCGCCGAGAACGCCAAAGCCCCGGCTGCGAGTGGCTTCACGTCGATTTTTGAACCGCACCTTGCTCGGTTCTACGCCGACGCCTGCGGGTTTCAGCGGACCGACGCCGGTCTCATCCATCTGCCGACAAGTCGAACTACCGGATAGCTCGCAAGCAACGTGGCCTCACGCTCCACCCGCTGTCCGCAAGGGGGACCCCTGCAGCAACACACCGGCCGTGTCGGACGAAGGAGCTGATGCGCACAACGTACTCCCGCGAGGTTCGCGAACAGTTAGGTTCCGATCAACGGGTAGCACCTCCACCGCTACGCTCGCGACATGAAGAAGCCGCTGCGGTGCTACCTGCAGTTCCACGACTGGGAATGGCGAACCAACGACGAGGGCCAGAAGTACAAGATCTGCCTGGGCTGCGGCAAATTCCAGGATTTCACACCGGCCATGGGGGCCTCGTAGCGCTGGCACTTCAGCCCGATCTACCGCAAGAGGACCGCTGAGCGGCAATCGCGAGTGCCGTTTGCGGAACGGCGCACGGACTACGTATCGCCCCGGTCAAGGGAGTACTCGATACTGGTTTGGTGGCTCTTCATACCTGCGGTGGGATCAGCTGTGACACGCCGGTGAGGTGGATGCTGTGATTTGAGGGTCAGGGTCCTCAGGATCAGGAACGACCAAGAACCCGTTCCACGAGGACCCTGACGATGATCGAGCCTACGGGCTGCGTGCAGTGCTGCGCGGGCAGCGGAACCTACTGTGATCGCTGCGACCTGCTCGTCGGGTTGCCCGGCTTGCACGTGATCAGGGTTGCCGAGGACGGTCCCGGCCTGGTCGTGACGGTCGAGTCGCCACCGACGTCGGTGGGCTGCCCGCTGTGTGGGGTGATCGCGACCAGTCATGGCCGCCGGTCGGTGTGGTTGGTCGATGCGCCGTCGTTCGGTCGTCCGGTGCGGATCGTGTGGCGGAAGCGGACCTGGCGCTGCCGTGAACCAGCGTGTCCGAGTCGATCGTTCACCGAGCAGGACGAGCGGATCTCTCGCCCACGCGGGTTGTTGACGATCCGGGCGTGCTGGTGGGCGATCAGCCAACTACGCACCGAGCATGCGTCGGTCCACGGCCTCGCCCGGCAGCTTGGGACGACATGGCGGACGGTGTGGCGCAGCATCGAGCCGTTATTGCAGGTGATGGCCGACGACCCGGCCCGCTTCGATGGCGTCACCAGCCTCGGCGTCGATGAGCATTTGTGGCACCACGTCAGCGAGCGCAATCGCGGGCCACGGGCGTTGACCGGAATGGTCGATCTGACCCGTGACCAGGACGGATGCACCCGAGCCCGGCTCCTCGACCTCGTGCCCGGCCGGTCGGGAAAGGCGTACGCCGACTGGCTCGAGCAGCGCGGTGAGGCGTTCCGCCGCCGGGTGAAGGTCGCCACCTTGGATCCGTTCCACGGCTACAAGAACGCCATCGACCACCGGTTGGAGGACGCCACCTCGGTCCTCGACGCGTTCCATGTGGTCAAGCTCGGCGGTCAAGTCGTCGACGAGGTGAGACGCCGGGTCCAGCAAGCTATCCACGGCCACCGCGGTCACAAGGACGACCCGCTCTACGGGATCCGGAACCTGCTGCGCTGTGCGGCCGAACGACTCACCGACCGCCAGCAGGCGCGTCTGGCCAAGGCGATCGACGCCGACGAACGTCACGTCGAGGTGTTCGTGGCCTGGCAGTGCGCCCAGCAACTTCGGCAGGTCTACCACCAGCCCACCTCGGCCGCCGGCCGGAAACTGGCCGAGAAGATCATCACCAGCTTCCCCAGCTGCCCGGTTCCTGAGATCGCCCGGCTCGGCCGAACGCTGAAGCGGTGGCGGAGCCCATTCATGGCCTACTTCGACACCGCCGGCGCGACCAACGGCGGCACCGAAGCGATCTGTGAGTGTGGGGGTGGCTGGTCTGGGACTGGCTGGTCAGGATGGTTCTGGTCGCGTTGTCTGGCGTGTGACTCTCGAAGCTATTGGCCCGTCTTGGCGGTGTCTTTCTGTTGAATTGTCCGCGTTGGGGATCGCGG
>DATFQP010000035.1:0-3895 GCA_035264145.1 Propionibacteriaceae bacterium | reverse complement strand
CCGTCGGCGAGCCGGTGGTCGAAGGACACGGTCAGCGTCGCCACCCACCGTGGCTCGATCCGCTCATCGTTCCCGACGCCGACCACCCATGGCCGCCGGGCGATCTGGCCGATGCACAGGATGCCGGACTCACCAGGATTGAGAATGGGCGTACCGGCGTCGATGCCGAAGACCCCGATGTTGGTGATGGTGAAGGTGCCACCGTCCATATCCGCCGGCTGAATCTTGCCTTCGCGGGCGGTCCCGACGATCGAATTGATCGCCTGGGCCAGCTGGTCCAGGCTGAGCGAGTCCGCCCCCTTGACGTTCGGTACCAGAAGTCCTCGCGGGGTGGCGGCTGCGATGCCGAGATTGATCCCATGCTTGAGCACGACCTCACCAGCCGATTCATCCCAGGCTGAGTTCATCTGCGGCGTACGTCTCAGCGCCAGGCACACGGCTCTGGCTACGATCAGCAGTGGCGAGACCTTGATGTCGCGGAATTCCCGTCGCTGTCGCAGCCGGTCGACCAGTTCCATGGTGGCGGAGACGTCACATGTCGTCGACACGCTGACGTGCGGCGCAGTGAAGGCGGACTGGACCATCGCGTCGGCCATCGCCTTGCGGACGCCCTTGATCGGAACCCGCGTCTCGCTCCGGCCGGGCTCGGCGGGATCGACGGCAACTGCGGGTTCCGGTGGCGGCATCGCGACGTCGGCCGGTGGCGACCCAGCACCTTCTGCGGCCGCTCGCTCGACGTCATCTCTGGTGATCACTCCTCGCTCGCCGGAACCACTGATCGACGCCAGGTCCACCCCCAGGTCTTTGGCGAGCTTGCGTACCGGCGGCTTGGCCAGCGGCGTCACCCGCGACAGCACTGACTCGCGGCCCGCCGGTACCGGTTTGGGCAGCGGTGGGGCAACTGCCTCGGATGCCCCGGTCCCCTCCGCCGGGCGGCCGAGTGACTGCCGGTGGTCAGCTCGCCGCGACACCGGGGCACCGGTGGAGAACGTGTCGGCCAATTGATCATGGACCTGTGCTCCGGCCTGATCGCCGCCGGCCGACTTGCGCGGACGGCGTCTGGTTTGCGTCGCACGTGCGCCGTAGCCGACGAGGTTGGGCACGCGGGCCTCACCGGCGAGAACGGGTTCTGCGGCGTTCCCCTCGCCTCGTGCGCCCGCAACCACGTCGTCACCCGCGGCGGAACCGGCGACACCGTCATCACCCGCGGCGGAACCCGCGACACCGTCATCTCCCACAGCGGAGCCCGCGACACCGTCATCACCCGCGGCAGGGGCCGCGATGCCGTCATCACCCGCGGCAGGGGCCGCGACACCGTCATCAATCGTGATGATCGGCGTACCCACGTCGACGGTGTCGCCCTCGTTCACCAGCAGCGCCGTCACCGTACCAGCGAAGGGGGTCGGCAGCTCCACCACTGACTTGCTGGTCTCCACCTCCAGCAGAATGTCGTTGATCTTGACCTCGTCGCCGACCTCCACCCGCCAGCTGACGATGTCGGCTTCGACCAATCCCTCACCGGGATCGGGCAGCCGGAAGATGTTGGCGGCCATAGAGGCTCCTTCAGTACGCGAGCGAGCGATCGACCATGTCGAGCACTCGATCGAGATCAGGAAGGTACTCCTCCTCGACCCGGCTCGGCGGATACGGCGTGTCGAATCCGCCCACACGCAGCACCGGGGCCTCGAGGGAGTAGAAGCACTGCTCGGTGATCCGAGCCGCCAGCTCAGCCCCCAGTGCGAGGTTGACCGGTGCCTCGTGCACCGTAACCGCTCGCCCGGTCTTCTGGACCGAGTCGGCGACCACCCCCATGTCCAGAGGAGACAGCGAACGCAAGTCGATCACTTCCAGCTCGCGGCCTTCCTGGGCGGCAGCCTCAGCCGCGTCCAGACATGTCCGCACCATCGGTCCGTACGCCACGAGGGTCACATCGGAGCCAGATCGAGCGACACGCGCGGCGTGCAGCGGCAGTGGCGGCGCCGCCTCATCGATATCGGCCTTCTCGTGATACCGCCGCTTCGGCTCAAAGAAGATGATCGGGTCGTCGGAGGCAACCGCCTGCTGAATCATCCAGTACGCATCCCCGGGATTGGAGCAGGCGACCACCTTGAGGCCCACCGTATGCGCGAAGTACGCCTCGGGTGACTCACTGTGGTGCTCCACCGCACCGATCCCGCCACCGAACGGCACGCGGATCACCATCGGCACCGTGAGCCGTCCACCGGAACGGAAGCGCAGCCGAGCCACCTGGCTGACGATCTGGTCGAAGGCGGGATAGACGAACCCGTCGAACTGGATCTCGCACACAGGCCGATAGCCGCGCAGGGCCATGCCGACCGCGGTACCGACGATTCCCGACTCGGCCAGGGGTGAGTCGATCACCCGATGATCGCCGAAATCCTTCTGGAGGCCTTCGGTGACCCGGAAGACGCCGCCGAGCTTTCCGACGTCTTCACCGGCGATGACCACCTTGGGATCTGCTTCCAGCGCCCGCCGCAGCCCCGCGTTGAGCGCCTTCGCCATGGTGAGCACGGGCATCAGTGAACTCCGCCGTATGCGGGTTGTGGGTCATGTCCTTCAACAAGCTCTGGACCAGCCCCTCGGGCATGTGCAGAGCGCGACCCGTCACCCAGCCCAGGACCCGTTCCGGCCATGGGCCCCGCCGGAGAGTTCCCGTCGCCTTCCGGCCCATCGACCGGATCGGCTCCCTCGAACGACTCGAGGTAGTCGGCGTAGCCCGCCTTTTGACCAGCCAGGAACGGGGTCTGCTCGACGTACACCTGGTCGAACATGTCCAGCATCTGTGGTTCGGGAAGCGCCAGACAGCGGGCACGCAGGTCGGACGCGTAATCCGCCGCCTCGGCATCCACCTCGGTGAAAAAGCCCTCCTCGTGCCCGCCGGTACGGCTCAAGTAGGCGCGCACTCGCTCGATCGGGTCCTTCAGTCGCCAGTGCTCCAGCTCGTCGGCCAGTCGATATTTCGTCGGGTCGTCGGAGGTGGTATGCGCCCCCATCCGGTAGGTGTACGCCTCGATGAACGAGGGCCCATTGCCGCTGCGGGCCCGCTCAAGAGCGGCCGTCGTGACCGTGTGCACAGCGAGCACATCGTTGCCGTCCACCCGCACGCCGGGAAAACCGAAGCCAGACGCCCGCCGGTACAGCGGGATGCGCGACTGGCGCTCGATCGGCTCCGAGATGGCCCACTGGTTGTTCTGGCAGAAGAACACGACCGGGGCGTTGTACGAGCTGGCGAAGATGAATGCCTCGTTGACATCGCCCTGGCTGGTGGCCCCGTCACCGAAGTAGCCGATCACCGCGACGTCACGGTGAGGATCGCCGCTCCCCACCAGCCCTTCGCGCTCGACGGCCATGGCGTATCCCGTCGCGTGCAGCGCCTGAGCGCCGATCACGATCGTGTAGAGGTGGAATCCCGCTGCAACCGAGTCCCAGCCACCAAGATCGACACCGCGGTAGAAGGCGAGCAGATGGACCGGGTCGACGCCGCGGCACCACGCCACCCCGTGCTCGCGATAGGTAGGAAAGACGAAGTCCTGCTTCTCGAGCGCCCGGCCGGACCCGATCTGAGCCGCCTCCTGACCAAGACACGAGGCCCACAGCCCCAACTCACCTTGCCGCTGCAGGGCCGTCGCTTCGGCGTCGATCCGCCGCGTGATGACCATGTCGCGATACCACGCGCGGATCTGGTCGTCATCGCCGCCGAAGGAGTACTGCGGATGATCGACCCGCACACCCTCCGGCGTCAGGAGTTGAACCAGCTCGACCTCGGTGCTGGCGCCGCTGGCATCGCTCACTCCGGTGCATCCTCTCGTCCGCGGATTCCGCCGGCCGCCGTTTTCCTTAACGTACCGCGACGTTCCGAGCGGGCGGAAAACAA
>DATFQP010000034.1:0-3832 GCA_035264145.1 Propionibacteriaceae bacterium | reverse complement strand
GCTTGATGCCGTGGTGCTCTCACATTTGCATGGCGATCACTTCGACCGGATAGCGAGGCGACAGCTGGACCATACGGTTCCGGTGGTGACCACCGAACATGCGGCGTCTCGGCTGCGAGGATACGGGTTCAGTTCTCACGGACTACAACCATGGAGCAGATACGAGCTCGCCACCGGCGACGAATCATTGACGGTCGAGTCACTGCCCGCCGTACACGCCTACGGTGCACTCGGCAAGCTGCTACCGCCTGTCATGGGCTCTCTTCTGGTGCATCGTGTAGCTGGTGCCGTACGCCGGCGTGTCTACCTCAGCGGTGACACACTCACCGGCGAGCATCTCGACGAGATCCGCGAGCGGCATCCTGAGATCGACGCTGCGGTAGTCCACCTCGGGGGTACGCGCCTGCTGTTCCGGACCGTCACGATGGACGCCGACCAAGGGGTGAACTTTCTGCAACGGATCAGGCCCCGGCTGGCGGTTCCGGTGCACTACGACGACTACGGAATTTTCCGCTCTCCGCTGTCGGAATTCCTTTCCGCCATGAAAGCCAACTTGTCTGGTCAGCTGGTCGAGGCACCGGCCCGCGGAGAGACGGTGCTTCTCGGCCAGCGATGACTGAGTCGTCACCATGGTTGCTGAACGGGTGGAGTCGTTGCGGAATGGCACCCATCGAGGTCACGCGATGCCGGGGCGCACCCAGACTGACTCTTGATCAACAACTGGGCGCAGCAAGGCGGTGAGCTCAGGATCTGGCTGACCTTTAAGTTGATCACTGGCGACGCGGCGTGCGATGCCGGCGACGAAGTCGGCGATCTGTACGCGTGGTTCTCGGCGGGAATCGACGAGCCGGACATCGGCCAATTGGCGGCCGGGATGGCTTGCAGCGTACGCACTCGCGATGTCGGCTATGCGTTCTGGGGTCAATGCGGACTGTTCGTCGTGTACCACCGAGATCGTCTGGGCGTAAGAGCCCCAATGGTGGACAGCGCGGTTCAGCGCCGGCAGCAGCGGTTCCATCAGCGGCGTCAGCTTGAAGTTATCCACATAGGATCCCCTTGTGGCTTCGGCGATGGGCCGGGTCGAGCGCAGTAGGCGCATCACCTCAGTGAGATCGGCGGCCGCGGTTGTCATGACCATGCTGTCGACTGCTGCATAGAAGGTCTGAACGGGCTCGCTTGGTAACCAGCGGTTGTTGGTTCGAAAGAGATTGGCGGAAAGGGTGAGGAACTCCTGCCAGTTAGCCGCTCCATAGCTTTGCTCGCCGTGCCTGTAGAGCGCCATCGTCAAACGCCGCATACGAGCGTCCCGCCCAGGGCTCGCAATTCCTGACACCGGCTGCTCGCCGAGGAGCACGTCAACCATGCGGGCGAGCACAAAGAAACGGGTGTCGGTGAGGTGAACGTAGGCGTTGCCGTGGATGGGACTGCTGGGCCCAAGGAGCCAGAGCAGTACAGGGCGCCGGCGTGGTCGCAGAATCTCGGGTGACTTGTATTCGCCCGTGCCGCGGGCGCCGATTTCGCGCCGGAGATGCTTGATCAATCGGGCGGCTGGCTCTGGCTCGATGCGAGTGCAGGCGTGGGCAAAGACGGGGCTATGTCCACCGCCGACTAGGTTTCCGCCAGAGAACCCTGATTCATCGCAGGCGATTTCGATGTGTCGCACTACCGGCGGCTGAGGCGGCATGGCGGGGGTCTAGGGCCCTTGCCCTATCGGGTCCAAAGGCAACGACTGTCAGCCAAGGGCGCTCGGAAGCCGGGTCTCAAAGTCGATGACATTGGCCCATTGGGGGGTCACCCTTATCCGTGCTGATGGCAGACCCCGCAACTGTTCTACCCAGGCCTACTGAGCTGGTTCTGCTGAGCTGAGCAGGCGCTGAGCGAGTGGGTGATCAAGGAGAGTCAGATCACCGGCAGGAGTGGCCACGCTTTCTCCTTCGGAGACGATGGATCGGACGCTACTCGGATTTCCTGCGATCCGCACCACCAAATGCGTCGGCCGAACGCGCCTTTAGCCCATCGCGCACACCCCGCACGCCGCCCATACCTGGATCGTTGTTCCTATTGGGCGGCTCCGGTGCAAAACCGGCATTACCTACCCCGCGGCGAGGGCTGTGTCGTGGTAGCGGGTATTGCCGGACAGTTCGTGTAGAGGCCTGGGCAGTATTTCCGGAATCGTGACTACAGGACAGCTCGCGTGGCTGACGCAGTAGTGGCTAACCGATCCTGTCAGGTAGGGGCGACCGCGGACCGGTTGACGGGTTCCGACGACCAGCAGTTCGGCATTCGCGCTGAGGCGCACCAAGACATCGCCGACGTCTCCTTGAGCGAACTGGAGCCCCGACCCCTGCGGCGAGTTGGAGCAGTCGAACACACGATGCATTCCTCGCCAGTAGGGTTCGGCGATCTCCTGCCTTGGAACACATAGCCGGGTTCCCGACTTGACTGCCGCGGTGTTTAGTCCGATCGGCCAATCCAAGACATGGACCGCGAGCAGGTTTTTCCCAGTGGCGTGCGCGTACGCTGCCGCCCATTGGTGAGCGGCCCGGGAGGCTGCTGAGTCGTCCAATCCGACGATGACGCAGTTCTTGGTCATGATCACGGCCCCTGTCACCGGATCCCGTTGCGCGACCGGGTCTGGCCACCGAGCACGCCGTTGGACCGGCAGGAGTCGGCGAGGTACTGGCACGGAGTGCAGAGTCTGCTCATTGGCAGCACCTCCAGCCGTTCCAACGGGATCGGCTCGGCGCAGCTCTCGCAGATTCCGTACGAACCCTCCTCGAGCCGCTGTAGCGCGGAGTCGATCTCCGACAGGGCCGATTCGGCGGCCAGCGTGAGCAAGCGATTGACCTCGAGGCGGTTCTGATCTGCAGTCGACACCGCCTCCGCCGCCTCCAGCCCGAGCTCCTCGAGCTGTTCGCTGCGGAAGCGTCGTTGCTGGTCCAACTCCTCGCGGAGGATGGAGAGCTGACTCTCAAATTCAGCGGCCGACGTGGTGGTCGCCCGCACCGTGTCGATCTTTTGGCGCATTGTCTGTCCCTATCTCTTCTTTGATTGCGTGGCTTGATCGCCGGTTCAGCTTCCGGCGGAAATGGGGTGGCGTCCTAGCCCAGGAGAACCGGCTGCGCGCTTAGTTTTATGTCACTGGTTCTGCAGCTGACATGCGCCAGGGTGGCGGTGAGGTAGCCGGCAGACCCGGCCGGTGTCGAGATGCGTGAAACCGCATCGACCAGCACTGGCGGCAGTGAAGTTGATGCTGATGTTGTGAAGGTCTAGGCGCGGTCGGGCATCGGTTCGATCGTCCATCTGCCACCTCCTCTATCGACAACTCGACTGGCGCTGTGTCCGGCACTACTCCATCGTGACGCGCAAGTGCGTTGCCGGCAGAGGGGCTAGATCGGAGACATTCGGGCCGAGTTGCTTGCCGAGCATCGGCAACGTAATAGTGGTGGATGCGCAGGAGAGGAAATCTCGATCATGATCAGCGATGACCTCGGCCGAGGCGCCCAGGCGCCGCCGATCGATGGTGAAGGCGTGGCTGGCCCCTCCGATGGAAATGCTCAAAAGCAACTGGTCGATGGCGACACAACGCGTTGCTGGGTCGGATGAATGGCTGGCAGTAGTGGCCCGTACGGCGGCGGCTGATGCCAATACGCCGATCGAGTTGCTGCGTGAGTATCTAAGCATTCTCGCCGACGCTGCTCTTTCTGGGCGGCGGCCGGAAAAGCGGGAGCTGGAATCCGTTCGGCGACTTGGGCGCCGCGCAGCTGAACAAGGTGTCGACGCCAATCAGGCCGTCGACTTGTACCTCTCGGCGGCTTGGCGGCTGTGGCAG
>DATFQP010000033.1:0-4723 GCA_035264145.1 Propionibacteriaceae bacterium | reverse complement strand
TGAGCACATGGAGGGCGACCGCTTCCGGCACACCGCCCAGTTCAACCGGTGGCGACCGGACCGAGATCCGCGCTCCTGCACCTACGAACAGCTTGAAGAACCGGTCAAATTCGACCTCGAGGACATCCTCGCTGGCCCTCGTTCATGATTTCGCTGGCGAGGTGTCCCCGCCAGCGAGAATGCCGACAACCGGACTCGATCATCTAGGGCGGTTGGGGTGCACTGTTGGTGTAGATGTGGCCGGTGGGGGTGGTGATTACCACGGTGTGCGGGTGGCCGTGTCGGCCGTCTTCGATCACCGAGGCCTGCCAGCCGGGCATTTCGTGGACGTAGTTGCCGCGCTCACACAACCCGCGCCCATTGGCCATCGTGGTAGGTCCGCAGTCGACGCGGCGATGCACATGGTCCAGGTGGCGAATCGGCGCATCACAGTAGGCGTCGCGGCAGGTCCGGTCCCGCAGGGTAATCAGGGTGGCAAGCGGGCCGTCGAAGCGGCGGCGGAACCGATCCCCACCGACGATCGGGCCACCGGCGGGGGCGGTGAACAACCGTCGCCACCACCGTCGGCCCCGGCTGGTGTGGAGGATATCGCAGGCGATGCCGGCCGGGAGCGGGCCGTGGCCAGCCATCTCTGCTGCCGTGGGAGTGTTCGGGTTTAGCAGCGCATCGAGTGGCATGAGCAGCTGCAGCTCGACTGACATGGGCCGCAGCGGCCTAGCCTGACACCTTGCACGCCAAGGCTAGCTGATCCGCGATTCCGCGGCCGATCGCCTTCGGGTGCACATCGGCAGCGATCTGCTGTGCCACCTGGGATTGGGCGAACCGGACAGACTCGGCGGCCTGCAACCCGGCCGCTGCCGCTTTCAGCTTCTCCAGCCGGGCGATCCGATCAATCCGTTCTCCATCGCTCACCTCACCGACGTCTCGCAGCTCGGCGCACACCGCCACAGCATCAGCCAACTCCGACAACATCGCGTCCAGCCGGGCACAGAGCGGATCGGCTGAACGATCCTGCCGATCCATCACTGCCACCCCGGCTGACATACCCCAACGCTACAGACCACCACTGACACTATTCGCGCAGACGTTCGATATCCCTGCCGCCCAAGCACAGGCTCAGCAGGGCTAACTGCTCGTCTAGAGGGGTGGGCGACTGTGCGCTTCATCGCCCGGCGACTCCGGCCTGTCCCCGTCATGGAGCCTAGGAAGGGTCCATCTCAACTGCAGCCTGTTGGCATGATCACTTCATGACTGACATCGTCGAGCAGCCGCTGCAGAACTGGAGCGGAACATACCGGTACAAGGCGGACACGATCCACCGGCCCCGCACGGTCGGCGAGCTGCAGGCGTTGGTGTCAGGGGGTGGATCGATGCACGCCTTGGGCACCCGGCACTCCTTCAACGATGTCGCGGATGCAACCGAGTTGATCTCGCTCGGTGAGTTGCCCGGGGAGCCCGTTCTCGACACGGAAGCCCACACGGTGACCGTGCCGGCACGGATTCGGTACGGGGAGCTCGCTAACTTCCTACAACAAGCCGGTTGGGCGCTGAGCAACATGGCTTCGCTGCCCCACATCTCCGTAGCGGGCTCCGTGGCCACCGCAACCCACGGCTCCGGCAACGCCAACCCGACGCTCGCCTCGGCAGTCCAGGCGATGACCCTGGTGAGCGGCACCGGTGAAGTCATCCACCTCAGTCAACAATCCCCGGACTTCGAGGGCGCCGTGGTCCATCTCGGTGCACTAGGGATCCTCACCGAGGTGACGCTGGCTATCGAGCCGACCTTCAACGTCCGCCAGGACATCTACCAGCGGCTGCCCTGGGAGGCGCTGACTGGCTCGTTCGAAAACGTCATGAGCTCGGGTTCAAGCGTCAGCGTGGTGACCAACTTCGCCGGCGACACCGCAGATCTACTTTGGGTGAAGACAAGGCTGATCAACGACGAGCCACGGCAGATGCCTGAAACGCTGCTCGGCGCGACCGCGGCGACCGAGCAGTTACACATGACCCCGGGCAACGATCCCCTGCACTGCACCCCCCAACTCGGAGAACCTGGGCCCTGGTGCGACCGACTGCCCCACTTCCTGCTCGGGTACAACCCGAGCACCGGTGCGGAAATCCAGTCGGAGTATCTGCTGGACCGTCGCCACGCGGCCGGCGCCATTGGGGCGCTTCGTGAACTCGGGCCGCAGATCGCCGAACTGGCGCAGAGTTGCGAGATTCGGACCATGGCCGCGGACGATCTGTGGCTGAGCCCCGCCTACCAACGGCCAACCTTCGGCATTCACTTCACCTGGCGGCCGGACGCAGCGGCAGTCGCCGCCCTGGTCAGCCACATCGAAGCTGCGTTGGCGCCGTACGATCCCCGCCCGCACTGGGCCAAGGTCTTCAGGGGTCGGTTCGACTTCAGCCACCTTTATCCGCGCCTCGCCGACTTCAGAGCGTTGGCGAACAGGTACGACCCCGACCACAAGTTCCGCACCCCGTATCTGCGTCGCACGGTGCTCGACTGAGCTCGGCCAACGCTGCGCCGCTTAGAATTCAGCAGTGCACAGTCGCCCTGCCGATCCGCTCGTCGTGGATGGCCTGGCGGTACGATTCGGCCGCCAGATGGCGCTCGATGACCTGAACCTGGGCGCCAAACCCGTCGGCCTGACAGCCGTGCTCGGGCCGAACGGCGCCGGCAAGACCACGCTGATCCGCTGTTGCACGGGCTTGCTCCGGCCCGCTACAGGCGCGATCAGAGTGCTCGGCAAGGCACCCGGCTCATCCTCGATCGCCAGCCGGGTGGGATTCATGCCGCAGAGCAGCGGGGCTTGGTCGGGCATCAAGGCCGGCGAGCTGCTGAACTACCTCGGCGGACTTTACGCACATCCGTTGGACCTCAGGGCGCTGACCGACAGGCTCGGCATCGGCGAGTATGCGGCCACCCCTTATCGCCGGCTGTCCGGAGGCCAGCAGCAAACGGTGAACCTTGCCGCTGCGCTGATCGGCCGGCCCGCGATCGTGTTTCTCGACGAACCGACCGCCGGCCTCGACCCGCATGCTCGACGCGCGACGTGGCACCTGCTGCGTGATGTGCGCGCCGCCGGCGTGACGATCGTCCTGACCACGCACGCCATGGATGAGGCCGAGGCACTCGCCGACTTGATCTACATTCTCGATCGCGGCCGGGTCGCGATATCGGGCACGGTGGCCGAGCTCACGAGCAGCGGCCAGAACCTCGAAGACGTCTACCTTGCCCATACTCGGGCGCCGGTGGGAACATGACTGCTCTGGACTTCACCCCGGCTGCCGGTGCCGCCCCACCGGTCCGCCGGATCATGCGTCATGGAGTGCTGGAAGCCCGGTTGCTGACCCGCAACGGCGAACAACTGTTGCTGACCCTGGTCATCCCCCTCGGCATCCTGTTGGCCGGCCGACTGGTCCACGGACGCTTCGGTCCTCTGGAGGTCGTGGCGCCCTCCGTGCTGGCACTAGCGGCCTGGTCGACCGGCTTCACGTCGGTCGCTATCGCGACCGCATTCGAGCGGCGGTACGGAGTCCTGGAGAGGCTTGCCGTCACGCCCCTCGGGAAGTCCGGGCTGATCGCAGGCAAGTCCTTCGCCATCATCTTGATCATGACCGGTCAAGTGACGATCTTGGCCGGCGTCGCCGTCGCCCTGGGCTGGCGTCCTGCTTTCACGGTTCTCTCCGCAGCCGTGGCGCTGCTGCTGGTGATCATGGCGACCGCGACTTTCGTGTGCCTTGGCCTGCTGATCGCAGGCCGGTTGCGGGCCGAGGCGACGCTCGGCCTCGCCAACCTGATCTATCTGGTCGTCCTCGCCGGGGGTGCGTTGGTCGTGCCGCTCGAGCGGTACCCGGCCGCCGTACGGCCGGTGATCCAGGCCCTGCCGACGGCGGCGCTCGGGGAAGGTCTACGGGCGGCGGCGATCGGTTATGCTCTGGGCGGGCCAGTCATCGTGCTGGCCGTCTGGCTCCCGGCAGCCGCCTGGGTAGCACGAAGGGGATTCCGGTGGACGGCCTGAAAGAGCTGACCATGGTCGTTCGCGGGCCCCATGCGCTGCCGCGTTGGGCCGTCGCGACCCTGGTGGCGAACATCGTCATTGTGATCACCGGTGGACTGGTGCGGCTGACCGGCTCCGGTTTGGGCTGTCCCACTTGGCCGAAGTGCACGAAGTCGTCGTACGTCAGTCACCCCGAGCTCGGCTACCACGGCGCGATCGAGTTCGGTAACCGCCTGCTGACCTTCGCTCTCATCCTGGTCGCCGCTCTCACTCTGCTGAGCGCCATCCTTTCCCGAGCGCAAGATCAGCGCGGTAGTGGAGTCCGCTGGCTGGCCACGGCCCTCGCGCTGGGCATTCCCGCACAGGCTGTGATCGGTGGGCTTTCGGTGCTCTACCAGCTCAACCCGTACGTCGTCGCCCTCCACTTGCTCGTCTCGATGATCCTGATCTGCCTGGCCGTCTGGCTGGTGCGAAAGACTCGGCGTGCAACTGCGGCGCCGACACCGCGGGCTGCGGTGATCCTGAGCCGGGCGACCTTCGTGGCCATGGCGATCGTCATCCTGCTGGGCACGCTGGTGACCGGCAGCGGTCCGCACGCCGGCGATGAGAAGGTGGCCAGATCCGGCCTGGACGGCTTACTGCTCACCCGGCTGCACGCGTCGATGGTCTACCTCACGATCGCCTTGACACTCGCCTGCGTTCTGCTTCTTCGAAGC
>DATFQP010000032.1:0-2869 GCA_035264145.1 Propionibacteriaceae bacterium | reverse complement strand
GATGGCTCCCAGATATCCAGCCGCCGCCCCTTGATCGCCCCCCCGGTGTCGGCGGCCACCCGAGGGCCGACCTCATCGATCACCAGCCGCGTCCCCAACGGCACCACCCTGGGATCGACCGAGACCGTCTCCCGAGAGCTGGGCCTGCCCGAGGCCGTCACCCCCTTGCCCGAATGGCAGCTCACCTCGAAGACGCCAAGCTCCACCCCACGAGCGCCGGTCGTGCTCGTCGGCGCCAACTCCTGCGCGTGCCGGGTCGTGCCCGGCGGCGAGGCCGGGGGCGGGTTCGCGGCGCTGCAGGCGGCCAGGAGGACCCCACCAGCAACCGCGCCGAGCAGCGCAACCCTTGGCGCTCCCAAGCGGCGTCGGTGGTGCATGCGGATCGGCATGTCATCGTCCTGTTGCTGCGGGCGAGCGGCGCTGAGAGTCTGGCTCGCCTCGACCAGCTGCAAACCGGCTCCACGCCACCAAGGGTGATGAGCGACCTTGCGGTCTCGCGGTCGTACGTGGACCGCCGACGGACCCGGCCGCCGACCCATCGAGGCGCTAAGGGCGCTCGGCGCAACTATGGTGTGAGCGGCGCCAGTGACGCGCCTGTGCCCTCTCGATCGCCCATCGTGACCGTGACCGCTGCGGTGGGCAGGCGTTCCGGCGTCGGCGTAGCCTACGGCCATGGGGATCGCCGGTGCCTACCGGTTCGGACCAGAATCCGGCCGGCTCTTGGTCCACACGACCCGGACAGGGCTGGGCGCCAAGGCCGGCCACGATCTCACCATCGAGGTCACCCGCTGGCATGGTCGCGCCACCGTCGACCCCGCCACCCCGGCCAACTCATTGGTGACCGTGGAGGTTGACGCCGATTCCTTCCAAGTCCGGAAAGGAACCGGTGGCGTCAAGCCGCTCAGCGACGCTGACCGCGCAGAGATCCACAAGACCCTCAAGGAGGTCCTTCACACCGGCCAGCACCCAACCATCACCTTCCGGTCCAGGCGGGTCGACGGGTCGGTGGCGTCGTTCACCTGCGACGGTGAGCTGACGATCATGGGTGTGACCCAACCGGTTGCGCTGCAGGGTCGTGTGACCGATGGCCGGGTCGTTGGTGGGGCGACCGTCGTGCAGAGCCGATGGGGCATCCGGCCCTACTCGGCGTTCTTCGGGGCGCTGAAGCTCAGCGACGAGGTCAAGGTCGACTTCGACGTGGCCCTCACCTGGCACGGTTGAGGGTGCTTCGCGTCGTGCTTGCTCGGTCTCAACCCACCCTGTATTCCCAGTTCAGCGCCGTTCATAGGCGCCTGTGACCTGGACGCCTCCAGTGCCGCCGCTCGCCGCAGACTGCCGCCTCCGCCCGTGTTGTTGTCGCTGCGGCTCTGTCAGCCGAAGGTGGTCGAGCCCGTGCTAGAGGTGCACCACTGGACAAGTGAGCGTGCGGGTGATGCCGTGGACCGCCTGCACCCGCGCGACCACCAGTTTGCCCAGCTCGTCGATGGTGCGCGCCTGGGCCCGGACGATCACATCGTAGGGGCCGACCACGTCCTCGGCCTGCTGCACACCCTCGATCTCGACGATCTCCTTGGCGACCTGGGCGGCCTTGCCGACCTCGGTCTGGACAAGGATGTATGCCGTCACCACAGGGACCGACCTCCATGTGTCACGCCGTCCGCGGCGCCTGTAAAGCGTGGTGCGAAGGGATAGTGGCATGCAGCGGCCGGGTCAGGCGATCACATGGCTGCACACTCGCGTCGATCCGCGTCGATCCGATGATTCGCGCTCGCAGGTAGCAGCCGCCGGGATTTGGACCCCGCTAGCCCCATCCGGTTAAGTCCAGAAAGTACGCCGTTGGATGCCTGATCTGCAGGTTTACCGCGAATGTGTGCTGTGAGGTCCGGGAGTATGCACGCCGTCTGTGAGCAGATCATGAGCAGGCAGCCCACCGGGCTCGGCGAGGCCGCCTCACATCTGCGCCGGCAAGCCTCGGAAGGAGGTATGCCAGCGAGACCCTGGTCGCTCGCCCCAACACCCCTTGACCCTCGGCCGGGGTTGTGGGTCGATGCTCAAGATGTCAGCCCAGCGTGGGACGCGCCGACGAGGCCGCCGCCGCCGACAAGCTCCCAGCAAGGGTAAGGAGCTGGCGATGCACATCGGAGAAGACCAGCAAGAGTTCGAGATCCTGCCCACTGAACAAGAGCAGCAGCCGGTGGTGCTCCCCGAGCACGAGCCGCCGCGGCAACCCGAGGACACGCCCGCGTGAGCGAGGCCGAGCCCGGCCTGCCCGAGCTGGTGGTCGGTGCCTGGCGCGGCTATCGCGTCTGGCGCATCCGCGGTGATCGGCTCACCGGCTGGTGGCACACCGGCTATGTCTGGGCGCCCGCAGGCGCCCAGGCGAGCTGCGATGCCAGGCGCTGGACTCTCAGGGGCCGGTGCCCCCGTCACCCGGGCCGTGCCGCCCCCCAGCGCGACTGTGCCTGCGGGCTGTATGCCCTGGAGGAGCCGTGGGACTTCACCGGGTATCTGCCAACCGGGCACTTTGGGGTGTCCAACGAGGCCAATGCGGTGATTGGGGTGGTGGCCGGGTGGGGGCGGGCGTTTCGGGGCGAGCATGG
The DNA here is from genome assembly GCA_035264145.1 of Propionibacteriaceae bacterium. Classification (GTDB taxonomy): domain Bacteria; phylum Actinomycetota; class Actinomycetes; order Propionibacteriales; family Propionibacteriaceae; genus Microlunatus. The sequence continues at coordinate 269 of DATFQP010000032.1, read as the reverse complement.
CTGGCGGGCACAGTTCGCCCGGCCGGTGGCGCTGTACCGGGCCGCGCACCTTGACCGCGAGCAGGTAGACAGAATCGCTGGTCGGTACGGCTGCCAGGTCGTCGAGGGACGAAGCGGCCTGCTCGCCGTCGCCGACCAGCACGCCTGAGCGGTCAATCGACGACCTGGCGTCTCCAGGTCTCGGTTGGTTCGAGTGGATGGCCATGACCGTGTGGCGCGGGGACTTCCAGCTTGAGAGCCACAGCCAGCTGCTCAGGCCATGAGCGCAT
>DATFQP010000031.1:0-3978 GCA_035264145.1 Propionibacteriaceae bacterium | reverse complement strand
GTCGGCCATCATGATGATCTTGTGATAGCGCAGCTTGTCGATGTCGAAGTCATCGTGCACACCGGTCCCCAGGGCACTGATGATCGCCTGAACCTCCTGGTTCTGCAGGATTCGGTCGATGCGCGCCTTCTCGACGTTGAGGATCTTGCCCCGGATCGGCAGGATCGCCTGGATCCGCGGGTCGCGGCCACCCTTGGCGGAGCCGCCCGCTGAGTCGCCTTCGACGACGAAGACCTCGCACTCTTCGGGATTGGTGGACTGGCAGTCCGACAACTTGCCGGGCAGTCCACTGCGACCGAGCAGTCCCTTCCGGTCACGGGCAGCGTCGCGCGCTTTTCGGGCGGCGAGCCGGGCGACCGCCGCGGCCTGACCCTTGCGGATGATGGCCTTGCCCTCACCGGGATTCTGCTCGAACCAGTCCCCCAGCTTGGCGTTGACCACCTGCTGCACGAACGAGCGAGCCTCGGTGTTGCCAAGCTTTGTCTTGGTCTGCCCCTCGAACTGAGGCTCGGCCAGCTTGACCGAGATGATGGCCGTCAGACCTTCCCGGATGTCGTCGCCGGAGAGCCGATCCTCGGGTTTCTTGATCATCCCCCAGTTCTCGCCCCACCTGTTGGCCGTGTTGGTCAGCGCAGCCCGGAAACCCTCCTCGTGGGTGCCACCCTCGTGGGTGTTGATCGTGTTGGCGAAGGTGTGAACGGACTCGTTGTACGAGGCGTTCCACTGCATCGCCACCTCGACGCTGAGTCCGGACGCCTTCTCAGCCTCGACAGCGATCACCGAGGAGTGGATCGGCTCCTTGGACCCAGTCAGGTACTTGACATAGTCAATGAGGCCGTCGTCGTAGCGGAAGGTGTCGGTGAAGGGGTTGTCCGCGTCGTCGATGCGGTCGGGCCGCTCGTCGATGATCGTCAGGCTCAACCCCTTGTTCAAGAAGGCCATTTCCCGGAAGCGGGTGGCCAGCTTCTCGTACGAGTAGGCGGTGGTCTCGAAGATGTCGGGGCTGGCGTAGAAGGTGACCGTCGTCCCTGTCTCATCGGTCTGCTCGTGCCGCTGCAGCGGTCCGTTCGGCTCCCCCAGGATGAAGTCCTGAGTCCAGCGGTAGCCGTCGCGTTTCACCTCGACGCTCAGCCTTCTCGACAGCGCATTGACGACCGAGACCCCAACCCCATGCAGCCCGCCCGAGACCTTGTAACCACCGGAGCCGAATTTTCCGCCGGCGTGCAGCATGGTGAGGGCGACCGTGAGCGCCGACATGTTCTCGGTCGGGTGCTGGCGAACTGGAATGCCGCGGCCGTTGTCGGTGACCCGGATACCGCCCTCGGGCAGGATCTCGATCAGAATCGTGTCGCAGTAGCCGGCCAGTGCCTCGTCGACCGCGTTGTCGACCACCTCGTACACCAGGTGGTGGAGTCCGCGCTCGCCGGTGGAGCCGATGTACATGCCCGGCCGTTTCCGTACCGCCTCCAGGCCCTCAAGGACAGTGATCGACTCGGAGTCATACTTCCCCGGCCTGCTGGGCGTATCCGAGCGTTCGACCAGGATGTGTTCGACCTCGTCTGGCTCCAGCAGTTCCGGATCTAGCCGGACTGCAGCGAGTGGCGCGCCATCGAGCGGTGTGGGGCCGAGCGGAGAGGCGGGCTGAGGAAGCTGGGAGTTAGGTTTCGCCGACTCATCGAGGGTTTCCTCCGGCACCGGTTCGGGCTCCTGTCACACGTGCGCCGCCCGGACCTCTCCTCGTCACAACGAATCGGGGTGCAACGACACGAGGCAGGCGGCGCGATGATTGCGCACCGGCTGACAGCTGGGCTGGGGCCCATCCTGCAGCCTGTGTAAGACAGTGCCAGTCTAGCGCGCCGGCGCCTCAACTCGGTTCGCAGGGCTGGGGCGGACGCATAAATCTGCGATCAGACGGCACGTTGCAGCCCTTTGGGCGCATCGCGGGTATTCCCGGGAGACCCCGTACGCACCCCGCTCTGCTGAGGGCCGCGAAATCGATTCCGAGCCAGGGTGGAAGCCCGATGCACCGAGACAATCTCAGCCGTACGTGTCCCGAGGCCCTCGCCCATCGCGGACCGAGCGTCGTCCCTTCTTCCAGGACGGACCTTCGGGACCGAGAACTTTGACCCGGGTGACGGTGCCCTGCCCCAGCTGGTCATTGAGCCGGGCGACCAGCTGCGGAGCGATGGAGCGCAGCGACGCGGCCCAGACGGTGGATTCGGCTCGGATGGTCAGCGTCGTGTCGGCGTAGGACTCGGGATGGGAATGCGCCGCGTTCACACCACCGACCAGACTCGACCAGCGCGCAAGCAGCGTGTGGACATTGACTTCTGTCGCCCAGCCCTTGGCTTCGATCAACCTGTCCACGGCCTCCGAGAGCAGCTTCGGGTCGCGATCGTCGGGGTGGGCACCGGAGGACCGGGGCACCGTTGGCTCGCGCGAGCCGCCGCGGCGGCGGCGCCGAGATTGAGCGCCGACCGACCGGGCGATGGTGCGCGCCAGGTCGAGGCCGGTGTCATCGTGCGGAGGCGGCGAAGCGTCAGTCATCGGGAGTCACCTGACCACCCGACACCGAGTAGCGACGACCCCGCAGGATGTCGGGTACGTCGTCGCTGACCGCAGCCGTCACCAGCACCTGCTCAGCCGCGCTGACCGCGGCGGCCAGCCGCTCCCGCCGGGTCGTGTCGAGTTCGGCGAAGACATCGTCGAGCACCAAGATCGGCTCTATGCCGTCGGCTCGCAGCAGGGAGAAACTGCCCAGCTTCAGGGCCAGCGCGAACGACCACGATTCACCATGGCTGGCGTAGCCCCTGGCGGGAAGCATGCCGAGGGTGAGCGTGATGTCGTCTCGATGTGGGCCGACCAACGACAGCCCGCGGGCGATCTCCTCCGAGCGCAGGCTGGACATGGCGTGCAGCATTGCCTGCGCCAGGTCGGCTCGGGCCGCTCCGTGGCCAGAGGTGAGCCCGCTGACGTCGATCGAGGCCTTGTACTCGGCGGTGGCGTCGTTGTTGGTCGGCGCGATCTCGGCGTACGCCTTATGCACATGGGGCGCCAGATCGGCCAGCGTGGTAAGTCGGGCTTGCAGCAGATCGCCTCCCGCGTCGGCGAGGTGGGTGTCCCAAACGTGCAGAGTCGACTCCACCTCGTGCGAGGTAATTGGGCCACGAACCCGTCCGCCGAGGGACTTGAGCAGCGTGTTGCGTTGCCGCAGCGCACGTTCGTAGTCGGCGCGCACCGCCGCAAGTCGGGGCCAGCGGCTGACCACGAGCTCGTCCAGAAAGCGGCGGCGCTCGCTGGGGTCCCCCTTGACAATCGACAAGTCGTCGGGCGCGAAAACGACCGTACGCAGGACGCCGACCAGCTCGCGCGCCCGACGCAGTGGTGACCGATTCAGCTGAGCGCGGTTGGCCTTTCCGGGTGTGATCTCCAGTTCGAGCTGCAGTTGCCGCGGATCACCCAACCCGGCCTGCACTCGGGCGCGAACAACGGCCCGGTCCGCGCCAGACCGAACCAGGGGCTGATCGGACGACACCCGATGTGACGACAACGTGGACAGATACTCGATCGCCTCGACCAGATTCGTCTTACCCTGCCCGTTGGCGCCAACGAAGATATGCACCCCAGCTCCGAGGGAGACGTCGACAGCCTCGTACGACCGAAAGTCGGCCAACTGCAAGTAGTCAACGAACATGAGGCCTCAACCTGCGAACTGCGCGGATCTCGATGCGACTTCGAGCCCCGCCGACACTCCCTGAGCCCGTTCCATTGGGCTCAAAGTGATGGTACGGGGCTCAAGGTTCGAAGAAGCGGAGCACGGTCGGTACGCGCGTCGTCTGCCGGGATGACGCCGCAGATCAGCGTTCGACCTTGGTGGACTCCACCCTGTCGGCCTTCTCGCCGCCGGCTTCCAGCTCCTGACCCGCAGGCAGCTCGGCATGGCCACCGAACTGTTGCCGCATGGCCGAGAGCACCTGG
>DATFQP010000030.1:0-3400 GCA_035264145.1 Propionibacteriaceae bacterium | reverse complement strand
GCCCATGTCGGCGTCCCGACCGTGTACTCGTTCCACATGGTGCTGTCGCACTCCCGCGATCCGTTCACCTGTTTCACCACCAGCATGGATCTAGCCACGTTCTGGGACTGCCACCGGCGCGCGTTCGCCCACTTCGGCGGTTATGCGGGTGTCGTTGCCTCAGAAGTCGGCGCGCGATCGCAAGGATGGTGTTCCCCGTCAAGGAGCGCCGATGCGTTGGTCGCCGTGCCTGGTCCGTTCTGTTTCGGGTGATGATGGTCCGCCGGGAGTGCGGCTGGGTGACCCTTTGGTCGATGACTACTTGGAGTTCGTCGCGGCACGTTGTCGACCGAACACGGTGTTGGCCACCGCTTATGACCTGAAGGTGTTCTTCGGGGTGGTGGCCAAGGAGCCGGCCCGGGTGTCCACGGCGGACGTCTTCGCGTTCATCGCCGCGCAGCGGGCACCGCGGCGTGGGGTCGGTGTGGTGCGGCTCGAGGACGGCGAAGTTGGTCTGTCAGCACGCACCATCAAGCGACGGCTGGCGAGTGTGTCGGGCTTGTTCGCCTACCTGATGGCGCGTGAGGACGTGGCGTTGCGGCGTAACCCGGTGCCCCGCGGGTTGGCGACCCGCAGTCCACGGGCGCCAGGGCTGCGGGGGGTTCCGCTGCTACGCACGCCGCGGACGCTGCCGCGGGTGCTGGCACCGGTTGAGGTGGACGGGTTGTTGGCCGTGTTGCGCACCCACCGGGACCGGGCAATGGTGCTCGCGATGATCCTGGGCGGATTGCGCCGCTGCGAGGTGCTCGGTTTGCGCCTTGAGGATGTGCGGGCCGGGGAGCGGCGACTGTTTGTGGCCGACGGCAAGGGCGGGCATCAGCGGATCGTGCCGGTCTCGACGCGGTTCTTCACCAGCCTGGCTGACTACTTCGAACACGAGCGGCCGCAGTCCGACAGCAGTCGGGTGTTCCTAGTCCTTCGTGGTCCGCGGCGAGCTCAGCCGTTGTCGGCGGCCGGCGTTGACCAGGTGCTGTCGGGCGCTCGGGGCCGCGCTGGTCTGGAACGCGCGACCTGCCACCAGCTCCGGCACACCTGTTTGACCCGGCTGCGTGAGGCAGGGATGGCGTTGGAGGCGGTGCAGGCCCAAGCGGGGCATCGTTCGATCGAGTCGACCCGGGTCTATTTGCACCTGGCCAACGGTTGGCTCGCCGAGGAGTACGCCCGCGCGGTCGCAGCGATCCAGAACGACGCCGACGCTGCCGCCGGCGCCGAGACACGAACGGATGAGCAGTGATGGCGGCCTACCGGCTCTCCCTCACCTCGGTTGATCTTGTTGCCGCTTATGAGGCTGATCTGTGGGACATCGGTCAACGACCGGATCACAAGGTGCTGTGGGGTGCGCGGTTCTTCTGCGCCCGGATCGGGGATCCGGCCGCGTTCAAGGCTTTACCGCTGCACGAGCAGCTCGGCCTCAATTCCGCGGTGCACCGGTTCGTGACGTGGTTGATCGCGACCCGGCGGCTGCGGCCGACCGCGGACTACCTAGTGGCCCGCCGCCCTCGGCTGGGGATCACGTTGTCTCGGCACTGGCCCGGTTTCTTCGCCGCGTTCATGACCACCGCCGCCGCCCTCGGATTCGAGGTCAAGGTCGCGCAGGCGCAGTGGGCGATGCTCGGGCAGATCTGCGCGCTGCTCGCCCTGGCGCCGGAGCGGCTTTCGCACGCCGACCTTGACTCGGCTCGTGACGCGCTGCTGGTGGCGGCGGATCGGCACGGGCAGGGCACTCGCAAGGGCATTTCGACGGCGATCTTCGGGTTGGAGGCGACGCTGTTCCATGCCGGGGTGACCGACGAGCTGCCGCGCAAGCGTGGCTTGACCAACGCCGCTGTTCGGGAGGCGGCTTGGGTGCGGGTGCCGCCGGCGATGCGTGGCACGATGCGGGACTACCTGGCGCAGCTGGCCACCACCCTGCGGCCCGGTCGGGTCGCCAACGTCGAGGCGACGCTGCGGGAGTTCGCCGGTTTCGTCACCGACCACGATCCAGTCGCCCAGTGCGTCGCTGATCTGGGTCGCCGCCACATCGAGGACTACAAGCGCTGGTTGGCCGAACGCCCCGCGGCACGGGGCGGATCCCTTCATCGGCACACCATCCGGGACCGGCTCGGCGTGCTGCGCGGGTTCTTCACCCGGCTGCTGGAATGGGAGATCGCCGACTCCCCGGCCCGGGTGCCGGTGCTGGCATCGGACCTGCCGATCGCCGATGAGGTCCTGCCTCGTTTCCTCGACGACGGGGCAGCGACCAAACTGCTGCAGGCCGCCCGCGCCGATGAGGACCCGTTCGTGCGGTTGACCGTGGAGTTCTTGGCCCGCACCGGTCTGCGGAAGGGCGAGTACCTGGCGTTGACCACCGACGCGGTCGTGCAGATCGGCTCGGCCTACTGGCTCCACGTGCCGGTCGGCAAACTGCACACCGACCGCTACATTCCCCTACACCCGCAGCTGAAGGAACTGCTCGACGGCTGGCTGGCGCAACGACCCGACGGGCTGCGGTCCAAACTGATCTTCGTTGAGCAGGGCCGGACGATGCCGGTCTCGCGGGTCGACGCGGCGGTCGCCAAGGCCGCCCGGACGGCGGGAATCGGAGGTGTCTCTCCGCACCGGCTCAGACACACCCTGGCGACGCAGGCGATCAACCGCGGGATGTCGTTGGAGGCGATCGCCGCCCTGCTCGGCCATCGCTCGCTGCGGATGACGATGGTCTATGCCCGGATCGCCGACCAGACCGTGGCCGATGAGTACTTCAACGTCTCGGAGAAGGTCGAGGCCCTCTACGACGCACCCAAACAGTTGCCAGCCGACGCCGAGGGCACCGAAATGCGCAAGCTCCGCGCGGAGATGCACCGACGGATGCTCGGCAACGGATACTGCGCCCGACCGGTCGGCCTGGACTGCCACTTCGAGTCGATCTGCGAATCATGCACGTTCTTCCAGACCACCATCGAGTTCCGGCCCACCCTCCAGATGCAACGCGACGACGCCGCCAACAAGGGCCAACTCGGCCGACAGAAAGTCTTCGACGGTCTACTCGCCCGGCTCCACCAGGACGCCTCATGACCCACACGACACGCCGCCCAGACCTTGACAACGACACCCGCATATCAGAGGCGTGCCGTTGGACAAGATCCGCTACGACAACCTCAAGCCAGCCGTGTCGCGGGTGTTGTGCGGTCGTACTCGCCAGGAGACCGATCGGTGGGTCGCGTTCCGTTCGCACTACGGCTTCGACCCGTTCTACTGCGTGCCCGGGCATGAGGGCAGTCACGAGAAGGGCGGCGTGGAGGGCGAGGGTGGCCGGTGGGCCCGGTTCCGCCGCAACCACTGCGTCCCGATGCCGGTCGTGGACTCGATCGAGGAGCTCAAC
>DATFQP010000029.1:0-7388 GCA_035264145.1 Propionibacteriaceae bacterium | reverse complement strand
TCTTGGCCCCGATCTCGGTGGCCGGATTCGCGCCGGCCGATCCCGCAATGATCAGATTGCGACGCTGATCCGCCTGTACCTGCGGGAGGCCATGCACCGGCTCACCGACGGACTGCACGAGGTGATTGGCGCCCTCTCTGACCAGGCGCGCTCACATCTCGGTGAGCCGATGCCCGGTCGAACTCATCTGCAGCACGCCCAGCCGGTGCTGCTCTCGCACCATCTGCTGGCACATGCCTGGCCCTTGGTGCGCGACTGTGATCGCATTCGTGATCTGGATCGGCGGCTCGACGTCAGCCCTTACGGCTCAGCCGCGCTGGCTGGTACCTCGCTGGCGCTGGACCCCCAGGCGGTCGCTGCTGATCTTGGATTTTCCGCCAGCGCTGCGAATTCGATCGACGCCACCGCGGCTCGTGATCTTGTTGCTGAAGCGGCTTACGTCTGCGCTCAAATCGCGGTGGATCTGTCACGGTTGGGCGAGGACGTGATCTTGTGGGTGACTCAGGAGTTCGGGTTCGCCACCTTGGCCGACGAGTGGTCGACCGGGTCGAGCATCATGCCGCAGAAGAAAAACCCCGACGTCGCCGAGCTGACGCGGGGGAAAGCGGGCAGGTTGATTGGGAACCTGGCCGGGCTGATGGCGACCCTGAAGGGGTTGCCACTGGCGTACAACCGTGACTTGCAGGAGGACAAGGAACCGATCTTCGACTCCGTTGATCAGCTCCTGATTCTGCTGCCGGCGGTTACGGGCATGGTTGCGACGCTCACCTTTCATCGCGACCGGCTACGAACGCTGGCTCCGATGGGCTTCGCACTGGCAACCGATCTGGCGGACTGGCTGGTCCGCCAACGTGTGCCATTCACCGAAGCCCATGACATCGCCGGGAAGTGCGTCCGGTACTGCGAGGAGCGAGGGCTAGACCTTGCCGACCTCACCCCCCAGCAGTTGGCCGCGATCTCGTTCCGGCTGCAGCCGGCGGTTCTGGAGGTCCTGACCGTCGCCGGGTCGATCAGCAGCCGCGACGGCCGCGGTGGCACCGCCGAGGCCCGGGTCCGGGACCAGCTCGCCGAGCTTGACGCCGCCTTGCAGTGACCGCGATGAGCGCTGACAAACTCCTCGCCACGTGACAGTGTGAGCTGAGTAAACCTAGTCGCAAAGGAACAGCGAATGTTGACACGCTATCGATGGGGAATGGCGGCTCTGGCCGCCGCAGTGCTGGTCTTCGCGGGTTGTGGTGCAACCGCGGACCGCGCCGAGCCGGGCGCCGAAGGTGGAGAAGCCACTCAGCAGCAGGCGATCACGGGGCTGCGGTTCATGGTCCCTAACACTCCGGGTAGTGGCTATGACACGACTGCCCGTGAAGCGGCGAAGGTGATGGATCAGATCGGGGTGACCAAGGGGATCGAGGTATTCAACCTCGCTGGTGCCGGCGGCACGACCGGGTTGTCCCGCACGGTGCAGGAGAAGGGCAACGGCAAGCTGATCATGATGATGGGCCTCGGCGTGGTGGGTGCTCAGTACACCAACAAGTCCACCAGCACGCTCGACCAGACCACGCCGATTGCGAAGCTGATCGAGGAGGCAGGGGCCATCGTGGTGGCCAAGAACTCCAAGTACAACACCATCACCGACCTGGTGAATGACTGGAAGGCGAACCCGAAAGGCATGGCAGTTGGCGGCGGCTCCTCCCCCGGTGGGCCTGACCATCTGCTGCCGATGCAACTCGCCCAGACAGTTGGCATCGAGCCCAAGCAGGTGAACTACATCGCCTACGACGGTGGCGGTGAGCTGCTGCCGGCCGTGCTCGGCGGGAAGGTCGCGTTTGGCGCATCCGGTTACGGCGAGTTCCTGGACCAGATAGAAGCGGGACAAGTCCGAGTGCTGGCTCTCAGCGGGCCCGATCGGGTCGAGGCGGTCGACGCTCCCACCTTGAAGGAGTCCGGCATCGAGCTGGAGTTCACCAACTGGCGCGGTGTGGTTGCGCCGCCGGAGCTCTCCGATGCCGACAATCAGGCGCTGGTTGGGGCGTTCACGACAATGCATGACAGCCAGGAGTGGAAGGACGTGCTAAAGGAGAAAGGCTGGACTGACGCCTTCGTCACCGGCGATGAGTTCGGCAGCTACATGAAGGAACAAACGACCCGCGTGGAGGATGTGCTTGGCTCATTAGGGCTGGCGTGACCGAGACAGCGACTGCTCCCGCGCCGGCCCGGGACCGGGACTACGCGGAGTACGGACTTTGCGGGTTTCTGGCCCTGACCGGGCTCGTCATCCTCCTCGACGCAGCCCGGCTGTCCAACAACACCACCGGAGTGGATCCGCTCGGGCCGAAACCAGTACCGCTGCTGGTCGGCGGTGCCCTTGTGGTCCTGGCGGTCGCGCTTGCGGTCGCGGTGGCGCGCGGCAGCCGCGGTGAGGCCGAGGCCGGTGAGGATATCGACCTGCACAGCCGAGCCGACTACAAGACGGTGCTGCTGCTGATCGGTGTCTTCATCGCCAACATCCTGCTGATTGACCTCCTCGGCTGGGTGATCAGTGGGGGCCTGCTGTTCTACGGCTCGGCGATAGTGCTGGGCAGCCGGCACTTCGTCCGGGACCTGGTGATTGCCGCAGCGCTGAGCCTGGGCACTTTCTACGGCTTTGCGATCGGCCTCGGTGTCGCGTTGCCGGCCGGCATCCTCCAGGGGATCTTGTAATGGACAACTTGGAGCTGCTGCTGCAGGGATTCGCCACGGCCGCCACCCCTGTCAACCTGCTGCTGGCCCTGATCGGCGTCATCGTAGGCACCGCGGTCGGTGTGCTGCCCGGGATCGGCCCGGCCATGACGGTTGCGTTGCTGCTGCCCATCCTGGGCGAGCTGGAGCCGACTAGTGCGCTGATCATGCTCGCCGGCATCTTCTACGGCGGCATGTACGGCGGGTCGACGACGTCGATTCTGCTCAACACGCCGGGGGAGTCCTCTTCGGTGGTCACCGCCATCGAAGGAAACATGATGGCACGGGCCGGAAGGGCCTCACAGGCTCTAGCCACAGCGGCGCTCGGCTCGTTCATCGCCGGCACCATTGGCACGTCGCTGCTGGTGCTCTGCGCCCCCCTCGTCACCCGGTTCGCCATCTCGCTGGGCGCACCGGAGTACTTCGCCATCATGCTGCTGGCCTTCGTCGCCGTCACGGCAGTGCTGGGCGCGTCACGGTTGCGCGGGTTCATCTCGCTGATGCTGGGGCTGACGATCGGGCTGGTCGGCTTGGACTCGGTCAGCGGTCAGGCACGACTGACGTTCGGCATTCCACAGCTGAGCGACGGCATCGATGTGGTCGTGGTGGCGGTCGGCATCTTTGCCCTCGGCGAGGCGCTGTGGGTGGCTGCCCATCTGCGGCGGAGGGTGGCCGATGTCATACCCGTCGGCAGGCCGTGGATGGGGAAGCAGGACTTCAAACGGTCCTGGAAACCGTGGCTGCGCGGTACTGCGTACGGGTTTCCCTTCGGCGCTGTACCCGCCGGTGGGGCGGAAATCCCGACCTTTCTGTCCTACATCACCGAGAAGCGCCTGACCAAGCATCCGGACGAGTTCGGCAAAGGCGCCATCGAAGGGGTCGCCGGCCCTGAAGCAGCCAACAACGCCAGCGCCGCCGGAACCATGGTGCCGATGCTGTCGCTGGGCCTGCCAACCAACGCCACGGCCGCGGTGATGCTCGCCGCCTTGGTCTCTTACGGCATTCAGCCGGGCCCGCTACTGCTACAGCGCGAGGGAGAGCTGGTGTGGGCGCTCATCGCCAGCCTGTTCATCGGCAACACGCTGTTGCTGATCTTGAATTTACCGCTGGCTCCAGTCTGGGCGAAACTGCTGCGTATCCCCCGGCCGTACCTGTACGCGGGCATCTTGTTCTTTGCCTCGATGGGGGCCTACGCGGTCAACGGATCCTCCTTCGATCTGATCTTGCTGCTTGTGATGGGAGTCCTGGGCTTCGTCATGCGACGCTTCGGTTTGCCGGTGTTGCCGTTGATCATCGCGGTGATCCTCGGTCCGCGGATCGAGCTGCAGGGGCGGCGAGCATTGCAGCTCTCCTCCGGTGAACTGAAGGGCCTGTTCGGCAGCGTCAACGTCAGCACCGGCCAGTTCCAGCTGTCGCCGATCGCCGTCACGGTGTACCTGATCATCCTGATAGTGCTGGTGTGGCCGTTGTTGTTCGCTCTTATCCGTAAGGCGCTGCCGGTGAAGGCTCAAGAGGCTCTCGAGGTGGTGCACGAGGAACGGGTCCATCCACAGCATGCGGACGACGTGTCGGTCGAGCCGCCGGCGGACCCGGAAGCTCGTGAGAAGTCAAGACAGTGACCATTGTTGTGGGGTTCACGCCAACCGCCGCTGGCCGCGCCGCGTTGCTGGCAGCTGCCGAGGAGGCTACGCGTCGCCAGATGCCGGTGGTGGTGGTGAACTCCTCACGGGGTGATGCGCTGAGCGATCCGGGTTTCGCTCAACCAGCAGACCTCGATTGGGTGAGGTCGACGTTGACCGACGCTGGCGTCTCTTTCACCGTTCGGCAAGAGGTCCGCGGGCGGGAGGCGTCTGAGGAGGTGCTCGACGTCCTGAATGAGTCGAACGCGCGGCTCTGCGTCATCGGTATCCGGCAGCGTTCGGCAGTGGGCAAGATGTTGCTGGGCAGCAATGCCTTCCGCATCCTGATGGGCGCGCCGTGTCCAGTGCTCGCCATAAAGGCGCATGCTGATGGCTGAGGCTGCCGGGATGGGCAAGGAAAATCTGCCCGCCACCGCTGACCTGGTCGACTCCTACGGTGAGGATCTCGACTCGATTCCTGTCCAGTTCCGGTCCTTCGGTTTGAGGCGTCGGTTTGGCGGGCCAGTGGTTACGCTGAAGTGCTTCGAGGACAACGGGCTGCTCAAAGCCACCTTGGGTGACCCGGCTCAGCCGCCCGGATGCGTCCTGGTGGTTGATGGAGGTGGCTCGTTGCGTACGGCGCTGGTCGGTGATCTGATCGCCGGTCTGGCCGTGGACCGTGGCTGGGCGGGTCTGGTCATCTACGGCGCGGTGCGGGACACCGTGGCTTTGGATCGGCTTCCGATGGGCATCAAGGCTCTGGGTACGAACCCGCGGAAGAGCACGAAGACCGGCGCCGGCTCGGTCGGTGAGGTGATCGACATCACTGGCATCCGAATTGTCCCGGGTCAGACGTTGTACTCCGATGAGGACGGCATCGTCATCCTGCGGGATAAGGGGGTGCGCTGACCGCGAGCCTAGGTGCTTCACCGCGAATGCCTTGGGACAACCGGTCTACCTCTCGCCTTTTTGGGCGACCGCTTAGGGACTCGCCCGAGGGTTCAGGCGCTGGACCCGCAAGGGCAGCGGCGTGCGAAGCATCGGGTGTGCCGCCGACCACGACCCTCCATGCCTGCATTCACCACCCGGAACTGGGCCAGCGTTGGCTGCCGAGTTCAGCAACCGGATCGGGGCTGGCGTCGCATGCGGCGGTGGAAGACTGCACCCGTGATCGACGTGCTCAGCGAACTCAAGTGGCGCGGCCTGGTGGCACATTCCACCGACGAGGCCGCGCTCACCGAGCATCTGGGAGCAGGCCCGGTCACTTTCTACGTGGGCTTCGATCCCACGGCTCCCAGCCTTCATTTCGGGAATCTCGTCCAACTCATGGTGGCGCGTGCGTTGCAGCGCGCCGGGCACCATCCGTTGCTGCTGGTGGGTGGCTCCACGGGGTTGATCGGTGATCCCAAGGATTCTGGCGAGCGCGTGCTCAATACGAAGGAGACAGTTGCCGGCTGGGTGGAAAGCATCCGACGGCAGGTCGAAAGGTTCGTGGATTTCTCGGGTGCCAATCCCGCTCGGCTGGTCAACAACCTGGACTGGACTGGTCCGATGCCGGTGCTGGACTTCCTGCGCGACATCGGCAAGCACTTCCCCGTAAATCGAATGCTCGCGCGCGACGTGGTTCGCAACCGGTTGGAGGAAGGTATCTCCTACACCGAGTTCTCCTACGTCTTGCTGCAGGCCATGGATTTTCTCCAGCTCCACCGGACACGCGGGTGCAGCCTCCAATTCGGCGGGAGTGACCAGTGGGGCAACATCACTGCGGGCGTCGAGCTGGTCCGTCGCGCTGACGGCGCCAGGGTGCATGCCATGGCCACTCCGCTGCTCACCAAAGCTGATGGAACCAAGTTCGGGAAGACCGAGACCGGCACGATATGGCTCGATCCGGCCATGACCTCGCCGTACGCCTTCCATCAGTACTTCCTCAACACCGAGGACGAAAAGGTGATCGAGTACCTGAAGGTGTTCAGTGAGCGCAACCCTGCCGAGATCGCCGAGCTCGAAAGGCAGACTCGGGAGCATCCCCACCTTCGGGCGGCACAGCGCGCCCTTGCCGATGACGTGACGGCACTCGTCCACTCACCGACCGAGCGGGACGCTGCAGTCGCCGCTGCCGGGGCCCTCTTCGGGCGATCGGAATTGGCGGATCTCAGCGAGTCCGTCTTGGCGGGCGTTGTCGCTGAAGTCGGCGGTGTCCCGATCCCTGCGGGCGCTGGTCTACCAAGCGTGGCGGAAGCCCTGACCAGCAGCGGCGTGGTGTCCAGCAAGGCGGCCGGACGCCGAGCGATTGCCGAAGGGGGTGCCTACGTCAACAACCGCAAGGTGACCGATCCGGACGCCACGTTGGCGGAACAAGACCTCCTGCATGGGCGTTACGTCATCCTGAGGCGTGGCAAGAAGACTGTCGGAGCCCTGGAAGTCGGAAGCACTTGATGGGCATCTTGGCTCAAGGACCCGGGCTTGACCATCAGGGGACCGAGGCGTAAAGTAGACACGCCTCATCGGGGTGCGGGACGCAGCGGATCGGTGATCTGACGCGGCCGACCCGGAGGAATCCAGTGGCTGCCGAGATCACCGGGCGGGTTGCACTTACGAAGTGCGGATCTGGTCCGGATGCTTGGGACGTCTCTGGGAAGGGGAAGCGGGAACGGGTTTGACTCGCTCTTGTGTACCTCGTAAAGTTGGTCAGGTTGCCCCGAGCCGGAGCGGAAGGTCCGGTGAGGTGCGCACCCGAAATTTGAGAACTCAACAGCGTGCTAAAAGTCAATGCCAAATATGCACAAAATACCCCGTGCTCGGGACCTGGTTCGCCAGTGCTCGAGTTCGGTTCCTTTGATTGATTGACAGCAAGATCCAGCAATGGATCTGACGTCAGCGATCGAACTAGTTGAGAACGGAAACCGGCCCTTTTGGGCCGCAACCGATAGATTTCAACGGAGAGTTTGATCCTGGCTCAGGACGAACGCTGGCGGCGTGCTTAACACATGCAAGTCGAACGGTAAGGCCCCTTCGGGGGTACACGAGTGGCGAACGGGTGAGTAACACGTGAGC
>DATFQP010000028.1:0-3160 GCA_035264145.1 Propionibacteriaceae bacterium | reverse complement strand
TGGAGCGTGAGCCGTACCCCTTCGAGACCAGTCGACCAGGCGTCTTCGCCGCCGGTGACGTTCGCCACGGCTCCGCCAAACGGGTTGCCGGTGCGGTCGGTGAAGGATCTGTTGCCGTGGGATCCGTCCATCGTTACCTGGCCGAGCTTGCCTCTCTCAAAGGACTGCCGCCGTCATGATGCAGTGTGCTTGAGCCGAGGTTTCCGCGCGGGCTGGTCGATGACCTGGCGCAGGACCGTGTTTCGCAGAGCGTAGGTGGGTATTGCCGTAGGGCACGCACACTCTCGAGAGGAACACTGTGGCACTTCAAAATTTTCCTTCCCGCTCCCTGCACGACCTCGGCCTGGCCGCGTGGTTTGGCGGCACGCTCGCTAACGCCGTGAGCCTGAACCGGGCCGCCGGGGAGACCGACCGGTACAGCACCGCTGGGCGGGTGACCAACGCCGGCTGGGATGCCTGGACACCGGTCAACGCGGCCGCTATAGGTGCGCATGTCGTCGGGGCGGTCGGCCAGCTCGTCGGCAACAGGGACCGGGTGGCGGCGCAGAAGGGCGTAGCCGCGATGGCGGTGACCAAGACCGTACTGACCGCCGCGGCGCTGGGGGTCACCGCGTACAGCCGGGTGCTGGGGCGGAAGGTCTCGGAGCGAACCGACGTTCCCGTCGAGTCGGGTACCGAGCCGACCGAGACGACGCCTCCGGACGTGGCCAATGCGCAGAGGCAGCTCAAGGTGCTGCAGTGGGCCGTCCCGGCGATCACCGGAGCGATAGTCGTGGTTAGCGCCTACGCCGGTGAGCAGCAGCGGCCGGCCGCCGTCCAAAGTGGGTCTGCTGCAGCGGCCGAACCCACCCCGGAGGTTAAGGAGGGTCTGCTGCAGCGGTTGATGTCGGCCGCTCTCCAAGGAGGGTCTGCTGCAGCGGCTGAATCCACCCCTGTCAAGGAGGGTCTGCTGCAGCGGCTGATCCCGGCCGCCGTTAAGTAGGGGCTGCTGCAGGGCTGAACCACCCACCGACGCCCGGGGACGGGTCGGGTCGGGTGTCGGGCGGTTTGTTGGGTGCTCCGGCGGGCGGAGCGGCGGAAGGACACCTCTGAGAACCGCTGCTCTGCCCTGCATCAGCTCGCCAGGGCCGGCTGATTGGATTGTTCCCCCTATCCCATATGCAGACGGCTTGACCTGGCGAAGCGGTTTGTGCTGGGCGGCCTCGGTGATCACTTTGGCATGCGCGGGATGCCAGTCGCTGATGATCTCGTCGCGACCTTGATTGCGACGTTTCGATGTCTAATTTGACTTGCTCCCGGCGGCTGTGAGAGTGCTTCTCGCCACGTCTGATGATGGCCGTGCCGCGAGGAATCGAACCGCAAACCCGCATCTTTTACTGCGTCACGCGATATGGAAGATCGTAGCCTCCGGGCACCCCGTCAACGGCGCTCAGAGCGATCAGTCCTGCTCAGGGCCCAGTTGGGAAAAGTCTCACTGGTACCCATGGATACTACGTGGGTTCTCGGGACCGCACAGCGGCCACGATCGCCCAGACGAGTAGGCCCAGGAGAAGAACCAAGAGCGCGACCGGTGCGAGCAGTAGGGCGAGAACCAGGGCGAGCACAATCAGTACCTTCGTCCTTGTGCTCAGTCCGCCGATCGCGCCCTTCACAGCACCCCAGACGGGGTTGCTGCCTCCCGCAACCGCCTTCAATCCGCCGGCCGCGGCACCGGTCAACGCGCCCCCGCGACTGGCGATGCCCTCGAGCTTCCCGCTGAGGCGGTCCACCGCACCTGACGCCGCCTCGGCGCCTCCGTCGATCACCACGTGCCCCAATCTTCGAAGACTTGACGTCAGCTGGTCGAGAGGGCGTGCCGCCGCCAACTGCTCTATGGGCCTCGGACTTGCAGCGAGGTAAGCGCTCTGCCGCGGCGTTCTTGGATGGGCCAGAACTTCAGTCATTCCGTGCGCCCCCGTAGACAGCCACCGTCATCGCGACCTGCGCGGGTGGAGGTAGAAGTCATCAGTCGCCCCTTTCGTGCGGCTCACATCGGGGTACCACAGTTACGGCATCGCTACGCGGCGTACACACACACCTCACACGCAGCAGGACGGGTCGTCTTGGGATCCACCCTAGTCCGGATGTCGCCAACGGGAAGGGACGCATGTCTCCAATCCGCGAGCGCTCAGTGTGGACGTGGAGGATCGGGTCATCCGGCTGCGGAAGACGTTGACCCTACTGCGACGCGCTCTGTGAGGGCGGCGAGGAATCCCAGTGCGGCTCGCCAAGGACGAGTTCGGCCTCTCCTGGCAGGTCGTCCCGGGAGCGCTTGCCCGAGCTATTGGGCCATGACGACTCAGCCACGGCGCAGCGAGTGACCCAGGCTCTGTTCGGCATGAAGACGATCGTCATCGCCGATCTTGAGGCCGCCGCCGTCTACGAGCCGTCCGTCAGAAGGATCGCGTCAGCCCTGTTTTGCTTTGGCAGCGGCTGGGCCATGTACGCCACGGCCATCGGCCAGCGAGCCGCTCAGGGCGGGGGTGAAATTACCTTCAAGCTGCGAGCCATTCAGCGGGGCCGATCTGGCCACGGCCCCGAGGGTCAATACGGCTCTGACTAGGCGGGATGATAGTGCGCCGCGAGGGAATCGAACCCCCAACCCGCTGAGTGAGAATCAGCCACTTTGCAGTGGTTGGCAGCACTGGTCAGTACTGGGCAGTAATAGCCTCTGACCTGGTGCTTTACCTGTTTATCCCTTACTCTCATTGAGCACCGGCCAGGTCGGTTTAGCATCGTTATCCGGGAGTAAACCAGGAGCGTGAAGCCCATGGGGCGGCCACCCCTCGCCTTCGGCACCTTCGGGGCGCTCCGGTTCTATCGCACCGACAATGGCTGGCGAGTGCGCACCTATGTCCGTGATCACGATGGCAAGACCCGCGAGGTCGAGCGCCGGGGCCGGACCAAGAACGCCGCCGAGCAAGCCCTCAAGACTGCCCTGCGCGACCGATCAAACCACGGCGGCACGACGCAGGAGATCGAACAGACCACAAAGCTCCGCGTGCTCGCAGAGTCATGGTTCGCCGAGTTCGCGGGCAACGGCAACGCACTGAACACGATCCAGCTCTACCGTGACCGACTCGACCGCCAAGTGATTCCATCTCTCGGCGGCCTTTACGTT
>DATFQP010000027.1:0-3363 GCA_035264145.1 Propionibacteriaceae bacterium | reverse complement strand
TCGTCGGTGCCCGCCGGCAGCGCCACGTTCACCGCGCTGCCCTGCGCGCCCGGCCCGCCGGTCTCGCCCGGGAAGCCGGTGCCCGGGAACAGGCTCAGCGGCGACTCGTGCAGGCTGACCGTGAGCACGCGCGGGTCGTCGTAGAAGATGGCCTGGACGCCGTCTCCGTGATGCACGTCCACGTCCACGTAGGCGATCCGCTCGCAGCCGGCATCCAGCAGCCACCGGATGGCGATTGCCAGGTCGTTGTAGATACAGAAACCGCTGGCGTGGTCGGGCATCGCGTGATGCAATCCGCCGCTGATGTTGCAGGCTCGGTCGACCTCGCCGCTCCAGACTCCCCGGGCCGCCTCGACGGTCGCCATGGCGACCCGTCCGGCAATCTCGTGCATGCCCGGGAAGGCCGGATTGTCCGCCGTGCCCAGACCGTACGCGGCGTTCGGCTCCCCCCGGCGGACTGCGTCGATGTAATCGGCGGTGTGGACCGTGCGCAGCAGGTCGATGTCGATCTCCGGCGGCGGGACGATCTCGAGTCGATCCAACACGCCGAGCTGGCGCGCCAGCGAGATGGTGTTGCTGACCCGGCCCGGGGCCATCGGGTGATCTTTGCCGAAGTCGTACCGAGTGAGGTCGTCCGACAAGACCACCCGACCGTTCACAGGCGCCCGCCCACGCCGTTTTCCCGCGCCGCCCTGGCGAGGTCGCGGCTGCGGTCGCGAGCGGATTCCATCGCGGTGATGAAAGCGGCGCGAACCTTGTGATCTTCCAGTTGCCGAATGGCAGCGGCCGTGGTGCCGCCCGGTGACGTGACGCGCTCCCGCAGCACCGTGGGATGCTCACCAGTCTCGCGGAGCAGCTTTGCCGAGCCCAGCATGGTCTGGACCACGAGTTCGGTGGCGGTATCACGGGGGAGGCCCAGGTGGACCCCGGCTTCGATCATGGCTTCGACCACGAAGAACAGGTAGGCGGGGCCTGAGCCGGAGATCGCCGTCACCGCATCCTGATAGCGCTCGGGTACGGTGACCACCCGGCCCGTGGCAGACATCAACTCCGAGACGCGCGCCAGATGCTCCTCGTCGCTGTGAGCGCCCGGCGAGATCGCGGCCATGCCCTCGTCGACCTGGGCGGGTGTGTTGGGCATCACCCGTACCACCGGAGTCCCCGTCGGCAACCGCTCTTCGATGGAGGCGGTGTCCACTCCCGCCGCCAGCGAGACGATCAAGGTGGAGGACGAGACGACCGGCGCGATCTCGGTCAGCAGATCCCGCATGTCCTGAGGTTTGACGACCAAGATCACGGTGTCGGCCTTGGCAGCTGCCTCCTCGTTGGTCATCATCGTGATGCCGTACTTGGCTTCGAGTTCAACCTGCCGCTCTGTGCGCCGATCAGTGGCAATAATGCGATCCGAGGTCCAGCCTGCGCGCAGCAGTCCAGAGAGCACGGTCTCACCCATCACCCCCGCGCCGAGGATGGCCAGCAGATTGTGCTCGGCCATGGCTCAGACCTGCCCGGCGGGGACGCTGTTCACCAGCTGCGCAGCGACCAGCTCGGCAATCTGCACCGCGTTGAGCGCCGCGCCCTTCCGCAGGTTGTCGTTGGAGATGAACATCACCAGGCCCTTGCCCGCCGGCGCGGATCGGTCGGCACGGATGCGTCCCACGAAGCTGGGATCGCGGCCGGCGGCGTCCAGCGGTGTGGGCACGTCCATCAGGGCAACACCTGGCGCGTTGGCAAGCAGCTCGGTGGCGCGCTGCGGACTCAGCTGGTCGGCGAATTCCGCGTGGACGGCGAGCGAGTGACCGGTGAAGACCGGGACCCGTACGCAGGTGCCGGCCACGAGGAGATCGGGAATGTGCAGGATCTTCCGCGACTCGTTGCGGAGCTTCTGCTCTTCATCGGTCTCACCCCAACCGTCATCGACGATCGAGCCGGCCAGCGGCAACACGTTGTAGGCGATCGGCTTGGTGTACTTCCGCGGCGGGGGCAGATCCACCGCCTGACCATCGTGGGTCAGTGCGGCCGCCGAGTCGACGACGGCCTTGACCTGGGAGTCGAGTTCGGCAACCCCTGCACCGCCTGAGCCAGAGACCGCTTGATACGTCGCCACCTGAAGCCGTACCAGGCCGGCCGCCCGGTGCAGGGGCGCCAGCACCGGCATCGCGGCCATCGTCGTGCAATTGGGATTGGCGATGATGGCCTTCGGCGGGCGGCGCGCGTCCTCGGGGTTGACCTCCGCCACGACTAAAGGGACATCTGGGTCCATTCGCCAGGCCGATGAGTTGTCCACCACGACCGCACCGGTCGCCGCAACCCGGGGAGCGACCGCCAGCGACGCGCTCTTACCGTTGGAGAACAGAGCTAGGTCCAACCCGCTGATGTCTGCACCGTCGGTGTCCTCGACGAGAATGTCTTCTCCCCGCCACGGCAGCGTCGTGCCAGCCGAGCGGGAGGCGAAGTAGCGGATGTCGGTGATCGGGAAGCCGCGCTGGTCGAGCAGAGCGCGCATCACCGAACCGACTTGTCCGGTAGCTCCGAAAACTCCGATCCGCATGTGGCCAGCCTAAATCCTCGACTGCGACGGGCCTGGTTCGTTACCGATGCGTGGATGATAGGCGCCGTGGAGGAGGTCGCAGTCGGCTCGGGAATCGACCGCCGTCGGGCGACCTGGGAGATCCTGCTCGTGCTGGGCGTATCGCTCGGCCAGTCGGCGATCTACTCGCTCCTGCGGATCGTCGAACGCCTCACCCGCAACGTGCCGCTCGCCCAGCAGACCTCGACGCTGAACCCGTCCGCGACCCCCGACCGACCATGGTTGGATCTCGTCTACCAACTCGTCGGCATCGCGTTCGCGCTGGTCCCAGCGCTGTTGGCGCTATACCTGCTGCAGCTGACTGATCCGCCGGCCGGTGAGCGGATCGGTTTTGATCTGCGCCGTCCTGCCTTCGACGCCAGCCGCGGCTTGCTGCTTGCCGTGGCAATCGGCCTTCCTGGCTTGGCCCTGTACGCCGGCGCACGGGGGCTGGGTTGGAACACGAATGTGGAAGCGTCCGGGCTTGGGAACAACTGGTGGACCATTCCGGTGTTGATCTTGTCGGCCGCCCAGAACGCCGTGGTGGAGGAGGTGATCATGATCGGCTACCTGTTCACCCGATTCGGCCAACTCGGGTGGCGCCTTCCGGTCGTGATCGCGGCGAGCGCGGCAGTCCGAGGGGCTTACCACCTCTATCAGGGCTTCGGTGGCCTGCTGGGAAATCTGATCATGGGCGTGGTCTTCGGCCTGATCTACGTTCGCTGGAGGCGGATCGGCCCCCTGGTCGTCGCGCATACCGTGCTCGACATTGCCGCGTTCGTCGGGTATGCCGT
>DATFQP010000026.1:0-13612 GCA_035264145.1 Propionibacteriaceae bacterium | reverse complement strand
ATCGGAAGAACGGGATGAAGTCGCCCTTGGGTGACAGTTCCATCCACTCGTATCCAAGGCCGGCCACGATGTCGGGCAGCTCGTGAACCGAGCTGGTCGAATAGAACATCTGCGGGTCGAGGGCGAGCTTCAAGGCCGGTCTCCAATCAGGTCCGGTGCGGTGATGCCCGGCTCCGGCTGGTCTGCGTCGAAGCTGACATGCCGGCTGTGCTGGGGTCGGGGCTTCATCCCGTCGAGTCGCACCGGCACCTTCTCGTCTGTACGGATGGCCTGCACCCCCGCCTCGCACACCGCCACCGCCGCGAAACCGTCCCATGCGCCTGGCCCGTCGACGGTGCCGGCCTTGGCGGCGTCGACCCAGCGTTGCAGCTCGGTCTGATACGCAGCTCCGAACCGCTCGACGAAGCTCCGCGTGAGCTGCCCACCCCAGCGACCTTCGGTGGTCTTCAGCTGAAGGTTCTGGTCGAGCCCGATGAACGCGCTGCCCTTCTCACCCACTACTTCGGTCCGCACCTCGTACGCCACCTGTGTGCGCACGTAGATCTCGTCGGTAACCAATCGACCCGACTCGGTCTGGAAGATCACCAGCATGGGATCGTTGGTGCCCTCAGGCGCGATCCGGGTTGCGGCGCCCTTGATCACCTGCACACTAGTGATCTCTTCGTCGAGGAGGAACCGCACGGCGTCGACCTCGTGCACGACCGAATCGCGCATCATGAACTCGGAAGTGAAGTGATCGGCGACCGCCGCGTTCCGGTGGATGCAGTGCACCATCAGCGGGTTGCCGAGACCACCGGCCCCGATCAAGTCCTTGAGCGCGACGTACTCCGGATCGAAGCGCCGCATGAACCCGACCTGCACGAGTCGTCGGCCGAGCGCAGCTTCCTTCTGCACGATCGCGTACGCCGAGGAAACGTCGGTGGTCAGCGGCTTCTCACAGAGCACCGGGACGCCGCGGTCGAGGCAGGCGTTCACCTGCTGGGCGTGGGCAGCACCGGGGGTGGCGAGCAGTACAGCGTCGATATCAGGATCGTTGATCGCCTCGATCGGGTCGCCGACCGCCCGAGCACCGACCTGCGCCGCGACCTGCTGGGCCTTCTCAGGGAAGGAGTCGTTGATTACCGACACCTCTGCACCCCGAACGCGTCTGGTCAATGCATCGACATGGAAGGCACCCATCATGCCGACGCCCAGGACCGCGATCCGCAGGTCGCTCATTGCCCTCTCCCGAACTCGATGGTGGCTCCGCTACACGAGCTGAGGTAGGCCTTGGTGCGCTTCGCGATCGGCAACGGCACCTCGGGCGGGCAGGGATAGAGGTCGTGTTCGATGATCGCGTCCACGTCACATCCGAGCCCGGCGACAGCGTCGAGCAGCGGGCCCATCTCCGGCACGCCAAGGGGGGGCTCGATCATCGCGCCCATCTGCACCGCCTCCGCGAAGGAGAGGTCCTTGTCCAGAACATGGTCGACCACGATGGGATTGACCTGCTTGAGGTGGAGGTAGCCGATCCGGTCCGGATATGTCTTGATCAACTCCAGGCAGTCACCGCCGTAGTAGGCAATGTGCCCGGTGTCGAAGCACAGGTTCACCCATCGTGGATCGGTGGCCTGCAGGAAGCGTTCGATCTCAGGCTGATAGCCGACGTGGCTGTCAGCGTGGGAATGGAACTGAACGGCGAGCCCGTACTCGTCGAGGATGCGCCGCCCGAGCTCGTTCATGCCCTCGGTCAGTTGGACCCACTGCTCGGGCGTGAGTTCCCGATCCTCCAGTTCCTCACCGGTCTTATGGTGCCGCCAGGTGTCCGGAATGACCACGAGGTGCTTGCCGCCAACGGCTGACGTGAGCGCCGCAACATCCGTGACCTGGGTCCACACGTCGTCCCAGGAGTCTGGGCGATGCAAGTGCTCGAACACCGTCCCAGCCAGCACCTTGAGGTCGTGGGCGTCAAGCTGGTCCTGCAGTTGAGCCGGATCGGTGGGGAGATAGCCGTACGGCCCAAGCTCGATCCACCTATAACCCGCGTCGACCACCTCACGCAGGAATTGCTCGGCCGGCAACTGCGCGGGATCGCTGGGAAACCACACGCCCCACGAGTCCGGTGCGGTGCCGATTCTGATTGTGGACACAGTGTTCCTTACACGAAGAGTCGTTGGGTGGCCTTGTGCTGTTCGTACGTCGTGCGGGCGTGCCGAGTGGAGTCGAGCGTCGACGTCTCGCTGACTGGCACGTCCCACCATGACTCCGAATCCGGACCGCTGCTCAGCGGGTCGGTTTCGACGTGGATCACCACGGATTCGGTGGCGGCCTTCGCGGCCTTGATTGCGTCGGCGAACTCCGCCGCGGTCGAGGCCCTGAACACTTCGAGGCCGAAGCTGGCAGCGTTGGCGGCCAGGTCGATCGGCAGCTTCTCCCCGTCCAGCCGGCCGGTCTCGGGGTTCCGGTAGCGATACCTGGTGCCGAATCGTTGTGAACCGAGTGACTCCGACAGCGAGCCGATTGAGGCGTAGCCGTGGTTTTGGACCAGCACCGTGATGATCTTGATGCCCTCCTGCACCGCGGTCGCCAACTCCGTGGCCATCATCAGGTACGAGCCGTCCCCGACCATGACGAACACGTCGCGGTCGGGGCAGGCCAGCCGGACGCCCAGGCCGCCGGCGACTTCGTATCCCATACACGAGTACCCGTACTCGACGTGGTAGCCCTTCGGGTCCCGGGTCCGCCACAACTTGTGCAGATCACCGGGCATCGAGCCAGCCGCACAGACCACAACGTCGCGCGGATCAGAGAGCTCATTGACCATCCCGATCACCTCGCTCTGGGTGAGCAGGCCCGCCGATCGGGCCGAGGCTGCCAGCACCTCGTCCGCCGATCGGGCCGAGGCTGCCGACACCTCGTCCGTGGCACGCTGGGTTGCCGGCAGGTAGGCGCGGCGGACAGTTTCGTCCCAGGTCGCATTCAGTTCGGCGATCGACCGGCTATAGCTCTGGTCCACCGAGTAGCCGTCCAGCATCGGCAGCAGGGCTTGGAGCGTTTCCCGGGCGTCGGCTTGGATGCCAATTCCGGCGTGCTTGATCACGTCCATCCCCACGACGTTGATGTTGACGAACCGCACGTCCGGGTTCTGGAAGGCGGTCCGGCTGGCGGTCGTGAAGTCCGAGTACCGGGTGCCGATGCCGATCACCACGTCCGCGTCTCGGGCAATGGCGTTGGCGGCAGTGGTTCCCGTCGACCCGATCGCGCCCAAGCACTGCTGGTGGTCGTAGACCAGGGTGCCCTTCCCGGCCTGGCTCTGGCCGACCGGAATGCCGGTCGCCTCGCAGAACCAGGCCAGCGCATCCGTGGCCCGGGAGTAGTGCAGCCCCCCGCCCGCGACGATCAGCGGCTTCTTTGCTGAGCGGATCACCGCCGCGGCCGCCTCCAGCATCGCGGTCTCCGGCAACGGTCGCGCCACGTGCCAGACGCGCTTCTCGAACATGGACCGCGGCCAGTCATGAGCCTCTGCCTGCACGTCCTGCGGGAAGCACAACGTGACCGCGCCGGTTTCGGCGGGGTCGGTCAGGACCCGCATCGCCGAGATGAGGGCCGCGGGCAACTGCTCCGGCCGCCAAATCCGGTCGAAGTATCGCGAGACCGGCCGGAAGGCGTCATTCACGGTGACGTCGCCGGAGTCCGGCAGCTCTAGTTCCTGCAGCAGCGGGGAGGCGCTGCGGCCGGCGAATGTGTCGGCCGGCAGCAGCAGCACTGGCAACCGGTTGATGGTCGCAAGCGCGGCGCCGGTCAGCATGTTGGTGGCGCCGGGGCCGACGCTGGTGGACACCGCGTATGTCTGCAGCCGGTTCTGCATCCGGGCGTACGCCACAGCGGTGTGCACCATGGCCTGCTCGTTGCGGCCAAGGATGTAGGGCAGCGCGTCTGGTTGCTCCAGTTCGGCCTGCAGCAAAGCCTGACCGATGCCGGCGACGTTGCCGTGGCCAAAGATGCCGAAGCAGCCCGCGAAGAGCTTGTGCTGCTCGCCGTCGGACTCTGAATACTGGACGCCGAGGAACTTCACGAGTGCCTGCGCCACAGTGAGCCGAACCTTCTGGGCCATGATCACGAGTCCTTCCGCACCAGTCGAGGGTCGACGCTCTGGGTCTCCCAGGTCTGCCGCACCCAGGCATGGTCGGGGTGATCGGAGATCTTCCAGGCGCGCTCAGTGCCGGGCCCTGCCATCACGTTGAGGTAGTACATGTCGAAGCCCGGAGCCGCCACGCATGGCCCGTGCCAGCCGTGCGGGACGAGCACCGTATCCCTATCGTGCACCTCCGCCAACACCTCGATCGTCTTGCCCGGCGAGGAGGACGTCCGCATGAACCCGAAGCCCGGCTCACCACGCGGACCGGCGGCGATCTCGAAGTAGTAGATCTCTTCCAACTCCGACTCGGTGTCCGTGGCCTCGTCGTGCTTGTGGGCAGGATAGGACGACCAATTGCCTGAAGGGGTGATCACCTCGCAGGCGATGATCTTGGACGCCTCCAGCGCACCCGGGATGCCGAAGTTGCGCACTTGGCGGCTGGACGGGCCGGCGCCGCGCAGCTCTACGGGAACCTCGACCGCGGGCACATAACGCACCGGCAGCGCACGCGTTACGCGAGCACCACAGAGCGCGAACCGTCCGCCGTCCGCGGACCGCAAGGTGACTGCCTGGTCAACTCCGATGTACGCGAAATCCGTCGGACCGGCGAAGACGTTATCCCGGCCGGACAACTGAAGCCACGATCCGTCGGTCTCCACTGCCACGGCGCCTTCCAGTGGCAGCACGATCACCTCGTCGTCTCCGGTGTCGAATCGATGGGTGCCGGTCGCAACCAACGAGACGATCCGCAATGACGAATAGCCCCAGCCCGCCGACTCCGGCGTGACCTCCACCTCGTAGCGCGGCGATGCCGCCGTACCGGCCGGCCGGTAGAACGTCGAGGTCATCCGGTTACCAGCCTCTTGGAGGAATGCCCGTGCTCATCACACGAGTTGAACGGATCGTGCTCATCACACGAGTTGAACGGATCGTGCTCATCGCACGAGGGACACGGCCGTGTCGACCGCCTTCGCTACGTCGTCATCGGCCGGATAGAGCATGGTCCGCCCGACCACCAGGCCGCGGACACCGGGAAGTTTCAGCGCGGCCTGCCAGGTGGCGTACGTCTCGTCCGCTGCCCCGTCGGGATCGCCGCCGAGCAGCAACGTCGGCAGCGTGGTCGCGTCCATCACCCGCTCCATTTCGTGCACGACCGGGAGCTTCAGCCAGGTGTACGCACTCGACGCGCCGAGACCCTGGGCGATGTGCACCGATGTGATCACGGCGTCTGGGGACAGTCGATTGACCACCTTGCCGCCGGAACGGCTGGACATGAACGGCTCGACCATCGCGATCAGCCTGGCCCGGTTGAGCTGGGTGACCGCCCGACCGCACTGCTGGAGGGTGGCAACTGTGCCGGGATCGCTCAGATCGAGGCGGAGCAGCATCTTGGCGCCCTCGAAGCCCGACTCGATCGTTCCCCGCACGTCATAACCGGTGTTGCGGTCATCCATCTCGAACGATGCACCCTGTAGGCCACCCCGGTTCATCGACGAGAAGACGAGCTTGTCCTCCAGCGCACCGAGCATAAGGAGGTCTTCGGCGATGTCGGCGGTCGCGAGCAGTCCATCGACGCCCGGCCGGGACAATGCGGTCAGTAGGCGCTCGAGCAGCTCGGTCCGATTGGCCATGGCCGTGGGGTTGCCGCCGGTGCCAAGCACACCTCGAGCGGGATGATCGCAGGCCACGATCAGCAACTTGCCGTCCGCACCGAACAGTGATCGCCTGCTGCGGGACGCGAGCAGCGTCGAAATCCGCTGCGGATGGCGGCTGCGCACTTCGTTGATGTCGCCCACCGTGGTCACGAAGCCGGGCGACGGTGGTGCGTCCGTCGGGCTGCTCATCGAGCACCCACGCTGTTCCACTGATCAGCCCGATCGGCGTTCGGATCCCCACCGGCCAGCAGTGTCTCGATCTCGGCCGAGGTGGGCATAGCGGTGGAGCACTCCAACCGAGAGGCCACGATCGCCCCGGCGGCGTTCGCGTGCTGCAGCACCTTCTCGAGGGGCCAACCGGCCAGCAGACCGTTGCACAGCGAACCACCGAACGAATCTCCTGCGCCCAGGCCGTTCAGCGGCCGGATGGGAATGGGCGGTGATTCGACGCGTTCCGTACGGGACTTCCCCAGTACTCCCTTGGCACCCTGCTTCACGATCGCCAGTTCCACACCGGCGTCGAGCAAGGCGTCCGCAGCCTTATCGGGATCGGTTTCCCCGACCGCGACCTCGCACTCTTCGCGGTTGCCAACCGCCACCGTGACCTGGGGCAGGACCTTGCGGATCTGCTCGGCGGCGGCGGCCGGACTCTGCCAGAACATCGGGCGGTAGTCCAGATCGATGACGGTAAAGGGCTTGCGGTCCCGCGCCTCCAGCACGGCGAAGTGCGACTGCCGGCTGGGCTCTTCGCTGAGCCCGGTGACCGACATCCACATCAGAGCTGTGTCCTGCACAGCGTCGTAGTCGATGTCTGACGGCTTGATCTGAAGGTCGGGAGCGGTCGGTTTCCGGTAGAACCAGATCGGGAAATCGTCTGGCGGAAAGATCTCACAGAAGGTGACCGGGGTTGGGTATTCGCGATTGGTCACGACATAGCGGTCATCGACGGAGAGTTCGCGGAGCGCTCGGCGAACATAACGCCCGAACGGGTCATCGCCCACGCCGGTGATGATCGCGGCCCGGCGGCCCAGGCGGGCAGCGGCGACGGCGACATTGGCCGTGGTACCGCCGAGATACTTGCCGAACGTGACGACGTCTTCCAGACCGACGCCGATTTGCAGAGGATAGATGTCCACCCCGCTCCGCCCGAACGTGAGCACTTCGAGTCGACCCCCGGACACGTCGGAACCACCGGCAGAGGTCATAGCTCTCCTCCAAAGAAGCGAGTCATCGTAGTCGGGTTACCAGCCAGCCTGCCATTTGTAAAGACATAACGTCAAATCTGATCAACTCGCTTCTTACTGCGCAACCCGACAAGGAATCCGAGCCCCCACGCCATATGGGTGGCCACGAGTACGAGCGGCAATCGAAGCCGCGCCGCCGCAGACAGCGGGCCAGCTGTCGCGGAGCCGGCAAGGATAAGCGCCAAATATCCCGCCGGCGCCAAGAGTGCAGCACGCAGCACGCGGGATCGAGTCAACAGGCCGAGCAGTCCAACGGCCGTGCCCATCCCGACGCCGAGAACAGCTACCGGCGGGGCGAGGTAGCGGACGCTGGCGGTGCCCGGGTGGCGACGCAGCACTTCTCGCCGCCACTTCCCGGTCTGATACATCTGAGCGACCAGCGCCCGAAGGCTGGACCGTGGTCGGTAGGTGACCCTTAGGTCGGGTGAGAACCAGATCTTGTGGCCACGGCTGCGGAGGCGGTAGTTGAGCTCCCAGTCCTGCGCTCGGTGCAATGTCTCGTCGAAGCCGCCCACCGCCTGCAGGGCATTCTTCCGGAAGACACCGAGAAAGACCGTCTCGGCCTCTCCAGCCCGGGAGGTCGTAAGGTGAAAGGCGCCGCCCCCAAGGCCCAACTTGGAGGTGTACGCGGTCGCCACCGCCTGCTCGAAGGGCGTGTTTCCCCTCGCCTCCATGACCCCGCCGACGTTGGCGGCACCCGTTTCGTTGAGCAGTTCCACTGCCCGCTCGATGTAGCCGTCGGTCAACTCACCGTGTCCGTCGACCCTGACGATGATGTCGTAGCGGGCGGCGGTGATGCCGAGGTTCAAGGCATGCGGGGTCTTTCCGACCGGGTTGTGAACAACTCGGACGCGATGGTCGCCGGCCGCCAGCTCCTCGGCTATCTCATGGGTACGGTCCTTGCTTGGTCCGACCGCCAGGATCACTTCCATTTCTCCTGGGTAATCCTGGCTCAACACCTTGCCGACGGCGGCGGCCAGATGGCGCTCTTCGTTCAGTACCGGCATGACCACGGATACACCGGGCGGACTCGCGGCAATCGTGTCTTGAACAGCGGCCACCCCGACATCCTGCCAGCCGGAGCGGGCTCAGGCGCTGCAGATCTCGCTCAGATCGTTCGCCACCGGTCCCCGCGTCTGCGAGCCCGACCCGTCAGGGTGCGTCGGCTGACTCCGCGGCGTAGCCGCGCTGTCGGCGGTCGAGCCGGCGGCCGGCGGTCGTGAACTGGTTGTCGGCTGCGAGGCGGCCGTCGGATGGGAAGCGGCTGTCGGCTTGGGCGTGTCCGTCGGCTGGACCGGTTTCCGATCGGCGGCCTCGGACCGCTCGATCTTCGCGGCCACCGTGGTGCGGACGATGCTGAAGTCGGGGTTGCCCGGCTCGATGAGCGGTGGCATGAACGCGACACTGGAGACCGGAAGCTGCTTCGCGTCCAAGGCCAGACGGACCATGGTGGACAGATCTGAGGTCGGAATATTCGTCGCCATGATCTCCTTGCCGGCGGAGGCGATCTTGTTGAAGTTCGTCAGCACGGTCAGCGGATCAAGCTCATTCAGCATGGCATTCATCACGCATTTCTGCCGGACCATGCGGTCGTAGTCGGAGGAGTCCTCTCGGGAGCGGGCGAACCACAGAGCTTCCCGACCGTTGAGGTGGCGGTTCTTGCCCGCCTCGACATAGCCGGACACCTGGGTGGATCCACCACCGATCGGCACCCGCCGGTAGACGTCCATCGTGATGCCGCCGACCGCATTGACCAGCGCCTCAAAACCCTTCAGATCGACCAGGACCCAGTAGTTGATCCGCAGTCCGGTGGCGCCTTCGACCGCTTCCTTCGTCGCCTCGGCGCCTGGATTCTGCACCCCGGGATAGAGCTCGCGGTGCGCCATGCCATATGCGTAGACGGCATTGAGCATGCAGGATCGATCAGAGCAGTAGTAACCCTGGGGATAGGCCTTATGCATGGGTGACCGCTCTGGGAACGGCACCCGCTCCAGATTGCGCGGCAAGCTGATCAGGACCGTTCGGCCGGTCTCGGCGTCGACGCTGGCCACGGTCATGCTGTCGGGTCGAAGGCCGATGCGGTTCTTCCCGGCATCGCCGCCCATCAGCAGGATGTTGTAGCGGCCAGCCTTGGCCACCTGGTCGCCGCCGCCGGTGAAGACTGCGCTCACCAGGTTGCGCTGCGCGGACAACGCCGACGCGGAGGCGAGCAGTCCACCGATGACGGCCGTGATCAGAACCACGTTCGCCACGGTAAGCCACATCCTGTGCGTGCGAACGAGCTCGGGAGGCCGGGAGATGCGCC
This sequence comes from Propionibacteriaceae bacterium, assembly GCA_035264145.1. Classification (GTDB taxonomy): domain Bacteria; phylum Actinomycetota; class Actinomycetes; order Propionibacteriales; family Propionibacteriaceae; genus Microlunatus. The sequence goes on along the minus strand of DATFQP010000026.1, from coordinate 4,291 downwards.
AGGCATCGATAAGCAGCAGGGCCCAGCCGATGCCACCGATGATCAATCCGATCTGAACTCCCCGCAGGACGGGACCGGAGGTGAAGACGACCACCGCACCACTGGGCCACAGCAGGGCCAGGATGCCGATGGTGATCACCACAGCGATCAGCGCGGTCCATATCCGAAGGGCGATGCGGCCAACTCGCTTGTTGCCTGCAGCCATTTGCGCGGAGCCCGGAAGCAGCAGTGTCATCCCCATGAAGGTCACCGCTCGTCGCAGCTTGATTCGCGAACTGCGCTGCTGCGCCGCATGAAGCGGGGGTCCCACATGACGTACGTCTTCGGTGGTGCGAACAGACACCGTGGCGCCTTTCAGTTCTGCCGAGGGGGAAGACTGAGCAGAGATCGGTGTCAGTATGTCCAGGCCGAGGCCCAGGCCACGCCGTGCCACGCCGGGCTTGGGTCCGCCAGATTCGCGTACCCTCGTAACCATGCCGCCGAGCCGCGAGGACGACCTGGAGTGGCTCTACGGCCGTGACCGGGCGCAGCAGCCTGGTTCGTACACTCCCGAACCGACGAGGGTGATGCCGCCGCCAGGGCCCGGCGCACCACCCTCTGGCGACGCTCCGCAAGCGGCGGTCCGTCCGCCCGCGTCCTACCGGTCGGGGCCGAATGGCTACCCGGCGCCCCCTGGATATGGCAACAACCCCCGCGGAGCGCCCTACGTCGGCCCGGGTCCCGGAGGCGGCCCTGGAGGCCCGCGCCCCCCTGGTCGGAGACCGGCCGCGATGCCGGCCAAGCCGCGGAAACGCCGATCGGGAGTTCGAACGTTCTTCACCGTGCTGCTGGTTGCGCTGCTGATCTTCATCGTCGGATTGATCGCGATTCCGGTCTACGCGTGGAGCCAGGTGGAGAGGGTCGACGACGTGCCGCCAGGCAAGCGAATCGCCGACCAGCCTGGGCGCACCTTCCTGCTGGTCGGCTCAGACTCCCGCGAGGGGCTGACCAAGGCGGATCAGAAGAAACTCGGCACGGGAAGCACGGCGGGCAAGCGCACCGACACGATCATGATCGTGTACGTGCCGCCAGGTGGGAAACCAGCGCTGATCTCGCTGCCTCGAGACTCCTACGTGCCGATTCCCGGCCACCGCCAGAACAAGATCAACGCCGCGTACTCCATCGGCGGCCCGGAGTTGCTGGTCCAGACCGTCGAACAGAGCACCGGCCTACGGGTCGACGGTTATGCCGAAATCGGGTTCGGCGGATTCGTCTCGATTGTCGACGCGGTCGGTGGCGTGAAGATGTGCCTGCCCAGTGCGATCAAGGACCAGGACAGCCACTTGAACCTCAAGAAAGGCTGCCAAACCCTCGACGGCGTCAACGCACTCGGCTATGTCCGGATGCGCAAGGCTGATCCCCGTGGAGATCTTGGCCGCGTGGAGCGCCAGCGGGCGGTTCTTGGAGCCGTGGCCGAGAAAGCCGCGACGCCGGCAACGGTGTTGAACCCGGTGCGCTACTGGAGGCTATCCACGTCCGGCGCGAAAGCCGTAAGACTGGGGAAGGACACGACTTTCATCGAGACGGCTTCCCTCGCCAACGCGATGCGCAAGATCGCCGGTGGTGGCGGCGTCACTCTCACCGTGCCGGTGGCCAGTTCGGCAGCGTCTACGCCGGCTGGTTCAGCGGTGCTGTGGGACACCAGCAAGGCAAAGGACATGTTCGGCGATATCGCCCGCGGCGACACCTCGAAGCTGTCGAATTACGCCAAATAGGTCAACCGCGCGGGCCGGCGAGCAACTGGCGCGCCATCACGATGCGCTGCACCTGGTTGGTGCCCTCGTAGATCTGCGTGATCTTGGCGTCGCGCATCATCCGCTCGACGGGATAGTCCCGGGTGTAGCCGTATCCGCCCAGCAACTGCACCGCATCGGTGGTGATCTCCATGGCGACGTCTGACGCGAAGCACTTGGCGGCGGCGCCGAAGTATGTCAGGTCCGCGTCGCCGCGTTCGGACTTCGCCGCGGCAGCGTAGGTCAGTTGGCGGGCGGCCTCCAGTTTCATCCCCATGTCGGCGAGCATGAACTGCAGACCCTGGAACTCGGCGATGGCCCTGCCGAACTGCTTGCGTTCCTGCACGTAACCGAGCGCGTAATCCAGGGCGCCCTGCGCGATGCCGATCGCCTGGGCGGCGATCGTTACTCGGGTGTGGTCAAGGGTCAGCATGGCGGTGGTGAAACCGGTGCCCACGTCACCGATCAGTCGGGAATCAGGGATCCGGACGGAGTCGAGGTAGACCTCACAGGTCGGCGATCCCTTGATGCCAAGCTTCTTCTCCGGCGCGCCGAAAGACACGCCGCCGTCACTCTTCTCGACAACAAATGCGCTGATGCCCTTCGATCGCGCGTCGGGATCGGTGACGGCGAACACCGTGTAGAGGTCCGAGACGCCGGCGTTGGTGATCCAGCGCTTGACTCCGCTGAGCACGAAGTGATCACCGTCTCGGACGGCCCTGGTTTTCATGCTGACAGCATCTGAGCCGGCCTCCGGCTCAGACAGGCAGTAGGACGCCATGACGTCGCCGCGGGCAACCGACGGCAAGTAGGCCTGCTTGAGGCGCTCGCTCCCGGCGAGCAGCCAGGGGAGAGTGGCGAGCTTGTTGACGGCAGGGATTAGCGACGTGGATGCGCAGGCCCGGGCGACCTCCTCGATCACGATCACCGTGGCCAGGGCGTCGGCGCCGACTCCGTCGTACGCCTCAGGAATGTGCGGAGCGTGAAAGTCGGCCGCCTTCAGCGCCTCGAAGGACGCCTGAGGAAACTCCGCCAGCTCGTCGGCCTCCGCAGCATTCGGCGCGACCTTCTCCGCACACAGCTCCCGGACCGCAGCGCGGAAAGCCTCGTGCTCTTCCGATGGCCGGTAGAGATCGCGAAACTCGCTCACCGGGGCAGCGTAGCCCGCGGCGGCCCTACAGTGTCCGGCGCGAAGGATCCCAATCCTCGGGCAGCAACGGCGGAACATCGACCGTGCTGGTGACCGGGACGTAAGCGACCGTGCTCATCGCGTCGCTCATCGCGATCATCACGTCAAGTACGTGATAGGCGAGACGACCTGACGCTCGATGCGACGTACCGGTACGGATACCGCGCGCCATGTCCAGCACCCCGATCCCCCGCGAGGCCTGCTGCGTGGTGGTCGTTACCACGGATGGCTCCTCGTCCTCCCGCCGTTGCAACGAAATGGGGCCGTCGAACGTGTTCGGGTTCGGGCACACGATCGTGGCTTCGGTGCCCGTCACCTCCAGCACGGCCCGCCGCCGGGGCGAGTCGAAGGAGTAGATCATGGTCGCCGACTGTCCTGAGGTGAATTGCGCCGACGCGCTCACGTGCGTCGGCACCGTCACCGGAAACGACTCGCCGGCCTTGGGCCCGGACCCGATCACCCGGGTCTCACGCGACTTGGATCCGATCGCGGCCACGGAGTTGACCGGCCCGAGCATCGAAATCAGAGCGCTCAGGTAGTACGGCCCGATGTCGAACAACGGGCCTGCGCCCTCGGCGAACAGGAACGCCGGATTGGGATGCCACGACTCGGGCCCGGGCAACTGCATGAGGACCAGGGCTGTCAGCGGTGTGCCGATGTCTCCGCGCTCGATCATCCGACGCGCGGTCTGCATGCCTTGGCCCAAAATGGTATCCGGGGCACACCCGACTCGCAGACGCGCGAGATCAGCCTGTTCAAGCACAGCCTGGCCGCTGGTCCGGTCCATGGACAGCGGCTTCTCGTTCCATACATGCTTGCCGGCGGCGATGGCCTGGCTGGCCACCTCGGCGTGGGCCGCCGGGACGGTCAAGTTGACGACGATCTCGACGTCTGGATGCGTGAGGACAGCGGCAACTCCTCCACTGGTGGGTACCGAGTGCTCTGCCGCCTTGGCCGAAGCCGCCTCGGGAATAAGGTCGCCCACGGCGAGGACGTCGACGTCCGGGAAGCTGGTCAGGTTCGTCAGGTAGGTCTCACTGATCACGCCGGCACCGATGACGCCTATGCCGACGCGCCCCGTCCTGCCCACGGTCACCGCCCGCCGGCGAGCAGGAACTCGCGACTGCGGCTAACCGCCCGCAGCATGTCACCTTCGGTGTCGTCCAGCTCGATCACCCTAAGGGCATCATTTGCGGCCCCCAGAATCTCCCAGACCGGCAGTGTGCCGGACCCGACCGCAACCTGACGCTTGGCGTCCAGGCTGCCGTCCCCGTCCTTCACGTGCAGGGCAACCACCCGATCACCGAGGCGCTGCAAGAGCGCGGGCACA
>DATFQP010000025.1:0-7225 GCA_035264145.1 Propionibacteriaceae bacterium | reverse complement strand
GGATACGAACACGCCGATCCGGCGCCTGACGATGTGCCTTTGCCGGACAGCTGCCCTCGGCTCAGCGAAGTTCTGGCCAAGGTGGCAGGACGTGAACCAGCATTCTGGGAGCGTGAGTGGGGTGCCCTCGATGTCCGCTATGTCGGTGACTCGCGACCCGGTGGTGCGCTGGCTGATGCTGTTCATCCAGCACGAGCGCGGGTATGGATGAAAACCAACGGCGCTCTTCCGGACGAGCGGCGGATGCACCAGGCGGCGCTGGCCTACGCGAGCGATCTGACCTTGTTAGCGGTCACCACGGTGCCGCACGGCGTATTCGTCGGATTGAACGTGCAGGCAGCGTCCATCGACCATGCACTGTGGTTCCACCGCCCATTTCGTGCCGACGATTGGCTGCTGTTCGATCAGGCGTCACCGTCGGCATCGGGCGGGCTCGGCCTGTCCACCGCACGGCTCTTCCAAGAAAAAGCACTAGTGGCCGATGTCGCCCAAGAGGGACTGATCCGGCCCATCGGCTAATCGGCAGCGTCACAGTCACCGGCCGGACGGTGATGGAGGCATGAAAAGGGCGATCCGGAGGGGGAATCCCGGATCGCCCTTGCGATGTGTGCTGCCCGAGCCCAGCACAATGGATCAGGCGGCGAGGACCGACTTGCCACGCAGCTTCGCGATCGCGTGCCGCTCGATCTGCCGTACGCGCTCGGCCGTAATGCCCCACAGTTCGCCGATATCGGAGAGCTTGGCCTGCCGACCGTCGATGAGGCCGTAGCGCCGACGCACCACGTCTGCGGACCGCTCGTCCAATTGGTCGAGCAGCGCTTCGAGCCGAGCGTGCTCCTCGGCGTCGAGGAAGACCTCGTCGGGTCCGGGCATAGGCTCACGGGCAATCAGGTCACCGAGCGCGGTGTCGCCGCCTTCCTCGACCGGGGCGTCGAGGCTGACGTGGTCGCGGCCGTACCGGATGAGATCCAGCACGCGGTCCGCATCCAGATCCATCTCCTCGGCGATCTCTTCGATCTCGGGGTCGCGGCCGAGGCGACGTTCCAGGGTCCTGCGGACAGCGCCGACCTGGTTGACCTGCTCGGCGACATGAACAGGCAGCCGAACGATGCGACCTTGCTGCGCAATACCGCGGCTGATGGACTGGCGGACCCACCAGGTGCCGTAGGTCGAGAACTTGAAGCCCTTGGTGTAGTCGAACTTCTCGACCGCACGGATGAGCCCGGTGTTGCCTTCCTGCACCAGATCGAGCAACGGCATCTGGGACCGTCCATATTTGCGGGCCACGGAAACGACGAGCCGCAGGTTTGCCGTGACGAAGCGTTGCATGGCGCGCTGACCGTCTTCGATCAGGAACTGCAGCTCAGCCTGGCTGGGTCGCTTGGCGCGCTTCCCACGCTCCGCCGCCGCAATCTCCCCGGCCAGCAAATGCTCCGCGTACAGCCCGACCTCTATCCTCTTCGCCAGCTCCACCTCTTCCTCTGCAGTCAGCAGCGGCGTCTTGGCGATTCCCTCCAGATATAACCCGACGGCATCCTTTCCATCGATGCCCTCGGAAACTCGCGTACGAGTCGTGGTCACGTTGGCCCCTTTCGTTGCCTCCGCTAAGCAGAACGCATCGGGGTCGGTAAAGGATTCCTCTACAGCCCTGAAGAATCCCTGAAACCTACCCAGGAGTAACCCCGGTACGATGAGAATTCGTCGCCGACCGGGGCTGCGGATGCAGCGGGAAAGCTCTACCGGGTGATTTGGGCGAGAATCCAAGCGTACTCGAACGCGATCTCGTGCCAGCTCTTGTACCGGCCGCTGACACCGCCGTGGCCGGCGGACATCTCCGTTTTCAGCAAGATCTGCCGCTCGTCGTCATCGGTGGCGATGCGGCGGAGAGCGGCTACCCACTTGGCGGGCTCCACATAGAAAACACGCGTGTCGTGCAGACTGGTGGTCGCCAGGATCGCGGGATAACGCATGGCCGAGAGGTTCTCGTAAGGCGCGTAGGACTTGATGTAGCCGTACACCTCGGGATCGTGCAGGGGATCGCCCCACTCCTCCCACTCGGTCACCGTGAGTGGCAGCGTGGGGTCGAGGATCGTGGTCAACGGGTCGACGAACGGCACCGCCGCATGAACGGCCCGGAAGCGGTTTGGAGCGAGATTGGCGACCGCACCAATCAGCAGGCCACCAGCACTGCCGCCGCGCGCAGCAAGGCGCTGAGGGGAGGTGTAGCGGCACTCAATCAGATAGTCCGCACAGGCCACGAAGTCAGTGAACGAGTTCTGCTTCGCCAAAAGCTTTCCTTGGTCGTACCAACTGCGCCCCAATTCGCCGCCGCCGCGGATATGGGCAATGGCGTAGATGACGCCCCGATCCAGCAGCGACAACCGTGACGTCGAGAAGACGGGATCCATCGAGATTTCGTAGGAGCCATAGCCGTACAGCATCGCGGGGGCCTGACCGTCCAGGGCGACGTCGGAACGGCGAACGATGGAGAGCGGCACTCGGACACCGTCCGCCGCAGTGGCCCAGGCCCGTTCCTGGACGTAGCGGGCTGGGTTGTACGGCCCGAATGTCGGTTCGTCCAGGACCGGAGTGGTCTTGAGCAGGATTAGTTTCCCCGTGGTCAGTTCGTAGTCGTAGACCGAGTCGGGGGTCACGAAGGAGCCGTAATTTATCCGGATGGTCCGGGTCACGTACTCAGTTCCACCTGGGGAATCCACGGTGTACAGCGGTTCGTCGAAGTGCACGTCGGCGCCTGGCAAGAAGTTGCCGTGATCGTCCCGCGGCATGACGTGCAACACGGTCGACCCATTGCGGCGTAACGACAGCACGCCGTGACTGGCGTAGGCGCTTACCGAGAGGACGCGCACACCGGGTTCGTGGGGCAGAATCGTGGTCCACTGGTCCGAACCAGTGGCGTCCAGGGGCGCCTCAGCCAGTTCGAAGTCCTTGGCGCCGTCGTTGTGCACGATCAGCAGCCGGTCGCCGGCTGGTTCGACGTCATACTCGACACCTTGCCGGCGCGGCGCCACAATTCGTGGCTGGCCCTCCGGCTCATCGGTGCTGAGCAGCCGATACTCCGAGGTCAGCTTGCTGGCGGCGCCCAGAATGATCCAGCGATCGTCTCGGCTGGCGTCAACTCCGACCCAGAACCTCTCGTCCGCTTCGACGAGCACTTCGATGTCGTCTGCGGGGTCGGTGCCGAGTCGGTGCCGCAGGACCGCGTATGGCCGCCAGGCTTCGTCCACCCGGGTATAGAACACGTGACTGTTCTGCGCCCAGGTGGCCCCGTAGCCGATGTCGTGGATTTCGTCGGCCAGCCACTCCCCGGTCTGAAGATCCTTGATTCGCAACACGAAGCGCTCATCACCGGTGCGGTCGGTGGAGTAGGCCAACAGCCTGCCGTCAAGTGAGACGCTCAACGCGCCGATCGAGAAGAATGCGGACGTTCCGGCCTCGAGGTTGCCGTCCAACAGCACTTCTTCACCCGGGATGTCGCCCTCGGTGTCCGGCGGAGCGCTGGAGTCCGTGGCGACAACTCGGCAGTAGATCGGGTACTCCGACCCCTCGACGGTCCGGTCGTAATACCAGTAGGCGGCTCCACCGGGATGCGAGGTGTAGGTCGGCACGCCGAGATCGGTCTCTTTCGTCCGGTTCTTGATCTCGGCAAAAATCGCGTCCGACAGGTCATTCAAGTCCGCCGTCTGGGCCCGCGTATAGGCATTCTCCGCCTCGAGGTAGCCGACGACATCCGGATCCTCTTTGTTTCGCAACCACTCGTACGGGTCGTCGAACACATCCCCGTGATGAACCCGACGGTGGGTTCGGCGGTCGGCTAAGGGCGGCTCGAGTCTGGTGGACGTATCGGCGGACACGGCCGTCAGCGTAGTCCCCATTCTCGGGGGCGTCGCTGGGACGGCCGTCCGGGACCGTGCGAGGAACCGCATCCGGCATCTCCCGTCTGAGGGGTTTGTTCCTGGACTGGACCTGGTTGGGCTACGCGGGGTCTAGAAAGCACGATCGGGCAAGCGAGACAATGTGGCTCATGGGAGCCGAGGTCGATCAGACGACTTTCACCCCGGAGGCAAGGAAGTTGCACCGGGAGAAGATCCGACGTTGCCTGGACGCGTTCGCGCGGATGCTGAGCGAGTCCCGGTTCGACTTCGAACACCCGATGGCCGGACTCGAGATCGAGCTCAACCTGATTGACGACGACTTTCAGCCGGCGATGCGCAACGCTGAAGTGCTGGCGGCGATCGCCGATCCGTCGTTCCAGACCGAGCTGGGCCGGTTCAACATCGAGATCAACGTGGCGCCTCGGCTGCTGTCCGGGGGCGGCTTCACCTCCTTCGAGGAGTCGGTCCGCAAGTCGTTGAACGATGCCGACGCACGTGCGGAGGAAGCCGGCAGCAAGCTTGTCATGATCGGCATCCTGCCGACGCTGCGCGCCGACCACGTAACGCTGGACAGCGTCAGTCAGAACCCGCGCTACTCGCTCCTGGACCAACAGATCGTGGCGGCCCGCGGCGAGGACTTGGAGATCGTGATCGACGGAATCGAGCGGCTGCAGATGTACTCCGACACGATCATGCCTGAGGCTGCCTGCACGTCGACCCAGGTGCACCTCCAGGTCAGCCCGGACGATTTCGCCGGATACTGGAACGCGGCCCAGGCGATCGCCGGCGTACAGGTCGCCGTTGGCGCGAACTCGCCGTTCTTGTTCGGCAAGGCACTCCTGGCCGAGTCTCGCATCCCCTTGTTCGAGCAGAGCGCCGACACCCGTCCTGAGGAGCTGAAGGCTCAGGGTGTGCGGCCGAGGGTGTGGTTCGGGGAGCGCTGGATCACCTCGATCTTCGATCTGTTCGAGGAGAATTCGCGGTATTTCCCGGCGTTGCTTCCGATCAGCACCGACGAAGATGCGCTGGCGGTACTGGATGCGGGTGGAGTGCCGAGACTGGACGAGTTGAGGTTGCACAATGGCACCGTCTACCGCTGGAATCGGCCGGTTTATGACATCCAGTCCGGCGTTCCCCACCTTCGAGTGGAAAACAGGGTCCTCCCGGCCGGCCCGACCGTCGTTGACACCATGGCCAATGCTGCGTTCTTCGCCGGTCTCGTCCGCGCTCTGGCGAACCAGGAGCGACCGGTGTGGACGCAAATGTCGTTTTCCGCGGCCAGTGAAAACTTCGCCGCCGGAGTACGACACGGGATCGCGGCCGAGGTCTACTGGCCGCAGATAGGTCAGGTCAGCGTCGTCGAGCTTGTCGTGCGCAAGCTGCTGCCGTTGGCCGCCGCCGGCCTCCGGCTGTGGGAAGTGGATGAAGCCGAGATCGGCCGCTTGCTCGATATCATCGAGCGCCGCTGCGTAGGTGCAGTCAACGGCGCCACGTGGCAAACTGCCACAGTAGTCAACAGGGAACGCGACGGTTCCTCGCGAGCCGATGCCCTGCGCAGCATGTTGGCGGCGTACGTGGATGAAATGCACAGCAATGAACCAGTCCACACCTGGGAGGTGCGGTGATGATGTCGCAGGCGCCTGCCGCGGCCGGAGTGTCCGATGACGGCGGTGCCCCGCAGGTGACGTCCGTGATCGTGGTCGGCTATTCGTCGGCGCCGGAAGGACGCGCCGCACTATCCCGAGCCATCGACGAGGCCCGCATCCGAAACTCGAAGCTAGTCGTCGTGCACGCCTCCCCGGACGCGGAGATTGCCGCTCTCCGCGCGGAGCTCGCCGCCACTGGCATTCCGCACAGGATTCAGGAACCAGACGGGGTCAAGGAACCGGCCGAGGAGCTCATCAATGCCGCCGAGACGGAAGGGGCAGATTTCATCATCATCGGCCTGCGACGCCGATCGCCCGTGGGGAAGCTGTTGCTAGGAAGCAATGCACAGCGGGTTCTGCTTGACGCGTCGTGTCCGGTGCTTGCCGTGAAGGCCGATCCGAACGCCTGATCGTCCGCAGCCTGCTCGATTCGCTGCTGTGGTTCACCCGCATCTCGGTTGTCGCTGGACGACATGCCTTGGGCTTGTCTGAACAGATCACGGGAAATTTGGAGGTTCGTGTCAGAATACCGGTCGGAGCGCCTATTGACTTCCGATGGGCGTTGCTTGCCCTAGTTTCATTTGGTCAGCCGGCACTCGCTAGTTCGAGAGGTTCTTTGTGACGCCCCCCTCCAGAGCACAATCATCTGTCCCTGCCGTCGGAGCGGCTCCGGTCGCAACACGTCAAACCACAGCAAACGTCGCCAAATCCCAAGCCAGCAAGGCGTCTGTCAAGAAGTCGTCAGGCAACAAGGCGGCCGTCACGAAGGCCGACGAGTCGCCGTCGCCTCCTAAAAAGTCGCCCGCCAAGAAAGCAAAGAAAGCGACGGTACGAGCTGTCGAGGAACCGGTGGCGAAGCCAGTGAGCAAGCGCGCCGAGAAGAATGGGGTGCCGGAGCCGGCCGTCAACGACCTCAGCATCGTGACCGACAAAGGTGAACCGGACGTCGTCGCCGAAGATATTGACGATCCGGAGATCTCGGTCGAGGAACTCGTCAGCGATATAGAGCTCACGGCTGACGTCCTCGTCGACCTCGAGAGCGAGGAGGTCGTTGTCACGGTCGGTAAGAAGCGCTCACTGGACGATGTCGATGAGTCGACTTTTGAGCCGGCCGAGGAAGCCAAGCTCGAGGGTGAGCTCGTCGAAGACGAGGGCTTCACGCTGTCCGAAGCCGACGACGCCGACGAGCCCGAACAGCAGGTGATGGCGGCCGGCGCGACCGCAGATCCGGTCAAGGACTATCTCAAGCAGATCGGCAAGGTTGCGCTGCTGAACGCCGAGCAGGAGGTGGAGCTGGCGAAGCGGATCGAGGCCGGCCTGTTCGCGGACGAGAAGCTGAACGAGGACCACGCCAAGATCAAGCCTGTTCAGCTCGACGACTTCGACTGGATTGCCGAGGACGGGCGTCGGGCGAAGAACCATTTGCTCGAGGCCAACCTGCGGTTAGTGGTCTCACTGGCCAAGCGGTACACGGGCCGCGGCATGCTCTTCCTGGACCTGATCCAGGAAGGCAACCTCGGACTGATCCGGGCGGTGGAGAAGTTCGACTACACCAAGGGCTACAAGTTCTCCACCTATGCCACCTGGTGGATCAGGCAGGCGATCACCCGGGCCATGGCAGACCAGGCCCGGACCATCCGCATCCCGGTGCACATGGTCGAGGTCATCAACAAGCTCGCTCGCGTA
>DATFQP010000024.1:0-11892 GCA_035264145.1 Propionibacteriaceae bacterium | reverse complement strand
CCGCCTGGGTTGGAGTCGTCACGACCCTGGTCGAAGACGGAGACGACGTTGCGATGGGACAACCGGGCGGCGGCGCGGGCCTCACGGTCGAGCTTGCGGGCGAACTCGGCGTCGTCGCCCAGCCCGACGTGCATGAGCTTGATCGCTACTGTCCGGGTGAGGCGGGTGTCGACTCCTTGGTAGACGGTCGCCATGCCGCCCCGGGCGAGGCGAGTGGTGATTTGGTAGCGCCCGTCAAGCACATGACCGACCATCGGGTCGGCGAGGCTTGTGGTAGCCATGCCAGCTCCAAACACGGCGGGGAAGGTGACCGTGTCCGCGAGTCTAGGGGTGTCCTCGTAAGGCCCCGGCTGCGGCGCGCCGGAGGTCGGCAACTCATCCCCCACGCTTCGAGGATGCCTCAGCGGATGCGTAAACCTGAAATTCGGTGTAGCGGCGGACCGGTAGCGTGACGGAGATGGAACTTGGACTGACCACGTTCGCAGAAATCAACGATCCGAGCCTGACGGCGGGAGGACGGCTCCGCGAGGTGGTCGAGGAAGCCAAGTTCGCCGACGAACTCGGCCTGGATGTCTACGGCATCGGTGAACATCATCGCCCCGACATGGCGGTGTCCGCGCCCGAGATCGTGCTTGCCACGATTGCCGGTGTCACGGAGCAGATCAAGCTCAGCAGTGCAGTGACGGTACTCAGCTCGGCAGACCCCGTACGGGTGTACCAGAACTTCGTCACGCTTGATCTGCTCTCCGGCGGCAGGGCGGAGCTGATGGCCGGCCGAGGATCGTTCACCGAGTCGTTTCCACTTTTCGGCTACTCGCTGAACGATTACGACGAACTCTTCGCCGAGAAACTCGATCTGCTGCTCGCCCTCAACCGGAACGAGCCGGTGACGTGGTCCGGCAAGTTCCGCGCACCTTTGGACAACACCACGGTCTACCCGCGCCCTGAAGGCCGACCGCTGCCCATCTGGATCGCTGTGGGCGGCACGCCGAACTCGGTGGTTCGGGCCGGCACGCTGGGCTTGCCGATGGCCCTGGCGATCATCGGCGGTCAGCTGGCGGCTTTTGCCCCACATGTCGATCTGTACCGGCGGGCACTCGAGTACGGCGGGCAGGCCCCCGCCACGCCGCTGGCCGTGCACAGTCATGGATACGTGTTCGACGACGAGCAGGCTGCACGCGCGGAGTTTCTGCCGGCCTATCGGCAGACTTTCGCCAAGATCGGCCGGGAGCGGGGCTGGCCGCCCATGTCCGACGCTGCACTGGAGGCGCTGATCGAACCCAGCGGTGCCTTGTTCTTCGGCCGCCCGGAGACCGTCGCAGACAAGATCATTTCGCTGCACCGGCTGCTCAAGGTCGACCGCTTCGAGTTGCACGTGTCGCACGTCGATCACGCAAAGTCGATGCGCTCCATCGAGCTTTTCGGCAGCGAGGTTGCGCCGTTGGTCCGGGAACGACTCGGTAGCTAACCGGTCTATCGTGTTGATCTGTGACGGCGCTGATGGGGCTTGACGCCAGGCTGCGGCTGGCTCGGCTCTACCTGTGCACGGACGCCCGTGAGCGACAAGGTGACCTGGAGGACTTCCTCGGCGCCGCCTTTGCGGGTGGTGTGGACATCGTCCAGATCAGGCAGAAAGCGATGAAACCCAAAGCCGAGCTCGCTGCCTTGGAGGTGGCGCGACATGCAGCAGCCGCGTATCAAGCCGTCGTCTGTGTGAACGATTCCGCAGAGCTCGCCGGCCGCTTCTCGGCCGACATGCTGCATCTGGGACAGCGCGACGGAGAGGCGTCGGTGGCCCGCCGCCCGTTGCACAGGTGGGCTTTGATCGGGCGGTCCACGCATTCGACGGAGCAGGCCGACCAAGCGATCGCCGATCCCGATGTCGACTACTTCTCCGTCGGTCCGATCTTCGCGACCCCCAGCAAGCCCGATGGCGAGCCGGTGGGCTTGTCCCTGGTCCGCTACGCCGCCCGCCGGGCGCCCGTCGCGACGATGGACGCCAAGCCATGGTTCGCGGCCGGCGGCATTGACGGGAGCAAGCTTGACGACGTGATCGAGGCCGGTGCTCGCCGGATCTGCGTGGCGCGGGCCATCACGCAGGCGTCGGATCCACAGCAGGCGGCCCGCGAGCTCCGGAACAAGCTCCAGGCGAAGTGGCGCGACGACCCGGCGATGGAACGCTACAGCTTCCAGGCCGCAGCGAGTACCGGTCCGAGCGGCTCGAGCCGTCAGTAGTCCCGGCGAACCGCTGCGTCGGCCAGTGCAGCCAGCGCGGTCCTTCCCTCGTCGGTGATCTCCGCCTCGTCGAGGGCAAGCATGGCGCGCTCATAGCCCTCGTCGATCATGGCTTCGACCGATTTTCGGGCGCCGGATTCCTCCAGTATCTGCTGAAGTTCGGCGACGCCATCGGCGTCCAAGGTGGGATCACCCAGCCGGCGTAGCAGCAAGTCCCGTCCGGCGTCGTGGGCGTGTGCGAAAGCGTGTGCCACCAGCACGGTGCGCTTCCCCTCGCGCAGATCATCACCGGTCGGCTTGCCGGTGACGGTGCTGTCACCGAAAACGCCGAGCAAATCGTCCCGGAACTGGAACGCCCTACCCAGCGGCGAGCCGTAGGCGCCGAGGGTGTAATAGAGCTGATCATCACCGCCGCCGAGAGCGGCACCCATCTGGCAGGGGCGTTGCACGGTGTAGCGCGCTGCCTTGTATTCGACGACCCGGCTGGCTTCGTCAACAGCAACGTCGATCGGAGGCGTGGTGGAGCCCAGCGCCGGAGGCGTTTGCCGGAGGGGATGCGCCTGAGCCACAATGTCGAGGTATTGGCCAGAGGTCACCTCGGTACGCATGGCCTCAACGATCGGTAGGGCCCGCTGGAGGGCCGAGTCAGCGAGCCCGGCGCCCTCAAGCATCTGAACCGACCACATCACCAACAGGTCACCGAGCAGGATTGCCCCGGCCCGGCCGAAAGCGGCAGAATCACCCAGCCAGCCGGCGTTCGCGTGCAGGGCCTCGAACTGGCGGTGTGCGGATGGCTTGCCGCGGCGAACGTCGGAGGCATCCATGACGTCGTCATGGACCAACGCACTGGCGTGCAGCACCTCGAGGCTGCCGGCTGCGGCCATGATCGAGTCGAGGTCGTCAGCCTCGGGTATGCCTGCCGCGGCGACGTAGCTCCAGGCGCAGAAGCCGGCCCGGATGCGCTTACCTCCGCACAGTAGCTGGGAAGCCATCAAGTGGACGGGCGCGAGCTCCGGACCCATCGAATCCAGCACGTCGGCCTGCTCGTCCAAGAACCCCACGATCGCCGCTGAGACGGCCTCCCGGAACCCTTGTGACAGCGGTGCGTTCGGAGTCAGGACATCGCTCGCCACATGCTGAGCCTACGGATGGCCTAGGTGGCACGTGTCCTAGGGTGTTCGCATGGCGGGCTGGACACCGTACCCCAGCCGGTCACGGGCTCCGACTATCGCGGAGTTGCTCGACTACGGCGGCCGCCCGCTCTACTCCTTCGAGTTCTTCCCGCCCAAGGACGAAGTTCAGCAACGGCAGTTATGGAAGGCCATCCGCGAGTTGGAGTCGCTGGCCCCGGACTTCGTCTCTGTCACGTACGGCGCCAGCGGTTCCACGCGGGAGCGGACCATTCGGGCCACCGAAGCGATCGCGCAGCACACGACGTTACGAGCGGTCGCGCACCTGACCTGCGCAAGCCAGTCGCGTGAACAGATCAGGCAAGTCATCGGTTCGTACGCGGCGGCCGGGATCCGGCACATCCTGGCCATCCGCGGCGACATGCCGGGGGGTCCACGCGTGCCCTGGCTGCGGCATCCAGATGGCTTGAGCAACGCCACGGAACTCGTTGCCACGGTGCGCGAACTGGGCGACTTCTGCGTCGGAGTGGCCGCCTTTCCCGAGCCGCATCCCGAGCACGGTGATGCCGCACTTGACGCCCGCCTGCTCGCCGAGAAGGCCCGAGCCGGGGCAAGCTTTGCGATCACCCAGCTGTTCTTCACGGCCGACGACTATTTCCGCCTCGTCGAGCGGGTGCAGTCGCTGGGATGCGACATTCCCATCCTTCCGGGAATCATGCCGATCACCAACGTCTCGCAGGTGAGGCGGTTCGCGGAGCTATCCGGCGCGGCGCTGCCGACCAGGGTGACCGACCGGGTCGCCGCCGTGGCGGACGACGAGGACCAGGTGCGAAAGGTGGGAATCGAAATCGCCACCGAACTCTGCGAGGCGCTGCTCGACGGAGGTGCGCCCGGTCTGCACTTCTTCACGCAGAACCGTTCCCGCGCTACTCGAGAGATCTACGCCAATCTCCAGCAGATCCGACATCCAGCGTGACCAGGCGCTGAGTGGCCCGGGTCAGGGCAACGTAGAGCGATCGGATTCCTCCTGGCGACTCTGCGACAATCTCATCCGGAGCTATCACCAGGACTGCGTCATATTCCAGACCCTTGGCTTCCAGCGGACTGATCACTACGACCCGATCATCCGCCAGCTGGGCACGCTCCAGCTGGCGGTCGATTGCCCGCCTGCGGGACGGTGGGCAGATGACGCCGACGGTCCCCTCGACCAAGCCGAGTAGCTCCGCCACGGTCCTGGACACGGTGTTCAGGAGTTCATCGGGCGCGATCGCCAGCAACTCCGGCTCAATGCCGGTCGATCGCACGGCGCTGGGCAGGTCTGCCTCAGGAAACGCGGCCACGACGACCCTGCCGGCCAGGTCGAAGACCTCCGCTGGGCTGCGGTAGTTGGTGCTCATCCGGAAACGTCGCACCGGTGCGGCAGCGATGATCTCTGAAAGCGCGCGGGAGGCCTCGTCGGCGTCTGTCCAGGAACTTTGCGCCGGGTCCCCGACAATGGTCCAGCTGGCGCTGCCCCCGCGGCGGCGCAGCATCCGCCATTGCATCGGACTGACGTCCTGGGCCTCGTCCACGAGGATGTGCGCGTACGTCTCGTGCGGGGTGGCGAAGGGATCTACCTCTCGGGTCGGGATTAGCCGCTCGATTGTCGTGATCAACTCCGGCACCTCGGTGCCGCCTTCCAGGAAGATCGGAACCTCCCGATCCTCGGGCTCTGGCAGCGGTCCCAGCAGGTTGGCGAGCTCGTCGAGGAGGGCACCGTCGGCTGCCGTCCAGTCGAGGGCGTCACCATTCGCAGGCTGATAACTCCCGCTCAGCAGAGCGCACTCAGCCGGAGACAGGATCGAGCCCGAGAGCCGCCGTACCAGCGCCGAATCGGCCAGCCGACGCAGGGCTTCCACGGCACTGACCGCGGGCCACCACGCGTTGCAGAACATCTGGAACGGAGCGGTGCCACCGACCTGCTCGTCGAATTCCTCGCGCTCGATCTCATCCACCGCCGGCCGGATGCGCCACAAGGCAGCAAGCAGGGCTCGCTCCGCCGCCTCGCGTCCCTGGTTATAGCGATGGTGGGCCAAGACGTCGGCACGCACTCGGGCGAGCGCGTCCGGTGACAGCACGAGGACGTGGCCGTGCCAGGACACGCGCAGCTCGAGAGGAACCGACTGGGGCGGTTCCTGGACCAACCGACGAAGGATCGGGACCATCCGCAAGCTGCCCTTGACCGCTGCAACCGCGGCCGAATCCATCCGGTCACCGTTGATCGGCACGACGTCGGACGCGACAGCCCCGATGGAGCGCAGCGTCACCGATTCCTCGCCCAGCGACGGCAGCACCCGCTCGATGTAGTTCAGGAAAATCCGGCTCGGGCCAACAACGAGGACGCCGCCCGACTCGAAGCGGCGCCGGTTCGAGTAGAGCAGGTAGGCAGCCCGGTGCAGCGCCACGACCGTCTTTCCCGTGCCGGGACCGCCGGAGATCAGGGTGAAGCCCTGCCAGGGAGCTCGAATGGCCTCATCCTGTTCGGCCTGGATGGTGGCGACGATGTCGCGCATCGTGTGACCGCGGGCGCGGGTCAGGGCCGCGAGCAGGGCGCCGTCGCCGATCACTACCAGATCGGAGCTATCGGCGTCACCATCCAGCAAGTCGTCCTCGATGCCGACCACCCGGTCACCGCGGCAGCGCAACACACGGCGTCGGAGGACATGCATGGGATTGGCCGGTGTCGCCCGGTAGAACGGCTCGGCGGCTGGGGCGCGCCAGTCGATCACCAGGGGTTCGTAGTCGGCGTCGCGAACCCCGATCCGGCCGATATAGCGAATCTCACCGTCTGTCCGATCTAGCCGGCCGAAGACCAATCCCTCATGCTCAGCATCGAGCACGGCAAGCCTTTTGGCCGCTTGGAACGCGAACACGTCACGCTCGTAGAGACCGGTGCCGTCCTCTTCGCGGACGAAGGAACCGCGGTCGGATTGATAGAGGGCCCGTCCAGCCGTAGCCACCTGCTGCGCTGAGCGAGTGGCCTCTGAAAGACGTGCATAGACAAGATCGACATGCGCCTGCTCTTGGGCCAGCTCGCGCTCGATCATGCTGGGGTGCTGAGTCAAGAAGAACGATCCTTACTCAGGGGACGAACATCTGAGTATAGATAACTAACTGGATTCACAGGAAACACCTAGTCAGACTGGCTTTGATCTTGAAACACCAAGTCGCTGCGCAACATACGTGCAATAGCGCCTCCCCCGATGCGATCATCTATCGTAGGGCTTCCGCGTACACCGTCAAAAGCGTTGGCTGCGCGTGCGTCCTCCGTTGCGTTGCGCTCGGCCGAACAGGTCGTCTTTGGGATTTACCCAAGCCGGTGAGCCGGACAGGGCGGCCCGGCGGTCTGTTCGTTCAATCCGCCGGGCCTGAAGCGACGCGTGGGGCGCCTCACAGGCCGCCGTAACGGAGGCATACCCCAATGCAGCAGAACAACTCATCTGAAGTGACACCACCCGAATTAGGTACTGTCATCGAGGGTCAGCTGGACATAGATTGCTGAATGCGATGAGTACGCCCCGGTCACGACACGTCCACCAGGAGGCGAAGTGTCCCAGGGAAGCCACGCCAGCCCGCAAGGGAAGCCGTCAGCGGAGGACCTTGGCACCGCCGACATCAACGAGTTGGCCCAACAGTTCAGCGACGTCGCCCGTTCCTTGCAGGCCCACCACGACACCAACGAGATGCTCGCCGAAGTTGTTACGTCGGCCGTCCGGCTGATCCCCGGCGCCGACGAGGCCTCGATCAGCGTGGTGACCAGACGACGAAACGTGACCTCACGATACCCCTCCAGTGAGCTACCCGAACACGTCGACGAGTTACAGACCGAAGTAGGTGAAGGCCCGTGCCTGGACGCGGTCTATCAGCAGCAGACAGTTCGCGTCTCCGACATGGCCCACGAGCAGCGATGGCCGACTTTCGCCCGGCGAGCTTCCGAGCTCGGCGCCTGTAGCATGCTGGCATTCCAGCTCTACGTCGAAGGCGACAATCTAGGCGCGCTGAATCTCTACGGCCGAAGACCCAACTCGTTCGACGACGAGTCCGAGCAAGTTGGGCTACTGTTCGCCAGTCACGCCGCCGTCGCGTTCGCCGACGCCCAACAACTCGACCAGCTGAAACAAGCAGTCGCCACCCGCGACCTGATCGGCCAGGCCAAAGGGATCTTGATGGAGCGCTACAACATCACCGCCGAGCAGGCGTTCGTGGCACTCACCCGTGTCAGCCAAAACAGCAACAAGAAAATGCGAGCCGTCGCCGAGGAACTCACTGCCACACGACACTTCAACGGACTGCCCTAAACCCCGCGAACCCACCTACAGCATTCACTGTGGGGATGTTCCTCGGCCGATCACCGATTCGGCGCTAGGCCAGTGTCCGGCTCAGCCCTCGTTCGCGATCCTACAGATTGGGCTCAGCTGCTGCTGCCCTCCCCGCCATGCGGCGAAGGCAGATCAGCGGGTGGCAGCTTTACGGTGCGAAAGGAGGCGGCCGGAAGAGGCGGCCCCTACGAGTCATGCTTTGAATCAAGGGCGATCAACCGACGGAGAATGGCTATGCTCGGGTACGTCTCGGTCTGAATCTTGTCCATCAGGATCGCCGCATATGCCGAGACGTCATCCGGCGTGAGCAGCTTCTCGACGAGATTCATCATGGTGACGGACGGGTAACGGTCTGAGGCGATGTTCTGGAGGAGCAAGTCGACCACCTCGCCCCGGACATCGACGCCTTCCCCGTTGCTCGCCATATCTGCCTCCTGCGATGTGTGGTGAACCGATCCGGTCGTCTCCCTAGTAGAGCATGGCCTGTCAGACGCTGGCCGCAGGACGCCAACTCGGTTACTAGGTCATGAACGCCGCAAGTGGGGCTCGCGTACTGATTCAGAAGGTGGCCAGAAGTGGCTCAGATTCAGCCAGTGGGTTGCTCTCCCAATACGCGTGACTACGCGGCCGAGTGTTCGCGCGGCCGGCCGCGGTGATACTCGTTAGTCAAAGACCAGGGCAAGGGTCAGAGGTGGCCATCAGACCGATCGGCATGTCGGTCTCCGGGAACTACCGCGTCCGGTTCAGCCGCTTGACCGGTGGGGTGCATGTCGGACTCAAACATGCAGGGTGGGTCGGTAGATGAGCTCTTGGATGTGTCCGTCGAGCGTCCGGTGCTCGAGCAGCTCTAGGTCGAAGTCGGCCGCACCCTTAAAGATCGGGTCGAGCCCGGTCTGACCGGTGATGACAGGGAAGAGCGTCAGCTGGACGCGGTCGACGAGGCCGGCGGCCATCAGCGCCCGGTTCAACGACAGGCTGCCGTGCGAGCGCAACGGCACCTCCGACTCCTCCTTGAGCCGGGCGACGACGTCGACGGCGTTCCCGCTCACGACGGTCGCGTTCGGCCAGTCGAGGGGTTCTTTCAGCGTTGTCGACACCACCGTTGCCGGCATGTTCCACATCTGGGTGACCCACGGGTCCCGCACTTCGAACTCTTCGGTGCTCTCAGCCAGCATCCGCGCGAACATCCGATGCGTGTTGGCACCGAAAACCATCCGCTGCTCTTCGCCATACGAGGCAAGGCGATGGTCGAGCAACTCGGGGCCTTGCTTCCCCCAGTAACCGGTCCAGGGCGCGGTGGCGGCACCGTAGCCGTCGAGGCTGGAAAAGACGTCGAAGGTGTACGCAGCGGTCATGTCGTTTTCCTCGTGTGCGGTGGATCGGTGTGGTACAGACTGGCGACAACTGCGAAAGTCATCGCTTATTGACGCCTGGAGTCCAGCCGCGCGGGATGGCCCCCCAAGGGCTTGACCCCGGCCAAGACGGTAGCGAAGGTCAGCGGCTCAGATCGCCTTTCCCGCTGGCCTCGAGGATAGATAGTTCTGACAGCTATAGACCGCCAGGGCCGCGGACAAGACGACCGCCGACGGCGCAGCTCCGGCCGGCGAAAACGGTCCAGCCTGGAACAGACCGTTGATCTCGCTGGTCACGGCTGGACGGCGAACAAAGCTGCGGAAGCCGTTCCAGGCGATCCCGTACGACGGCCGCGGTGTCAGATTCTCGAAGTCGTGCACCGTCCGGATGGATCGCTCGCCAGCCGGCCGCTCGTAGCTGATGATCGGTACCCCGCGCGCGCTGAGCGCGGTCGTCTCTCGGACGGTAGCAGTCGGTTCTTCGACGAGCAGGTGCCGAATACTCGGCGCCGATGCGGCATCCAGCTGAGCCAGTCGACGGCGGGTGCCCTTGGCCAGTTCGGCTGGGAGCAGGCTGCGGCCGGTGTGCCACGGATCGGTCGTGCACACTACGGCCGCGGTCGGAAGCCCGCCCGTGGCGGTGCGAATTCCGGTGACACGACCCGCCTGGACCTCAATTCCGGTCACCGGAGTGCGCAGCCGGACCCGGACCTTCCGCTGCTCGAGCCGACTCGCCAGGGCCTCGACCAGCACCGAGGATCTGCCGGCATCGAAGGCGGCTTCTGCCGTGAGCGGCCGTATCTGCCAGCGGCCGAATGTACTGCGCGTCGCCAGTTCGACGGCCACCAGCGCGGGGGTCACCTCCGGGCTGGCGCCGAACCCATAGGCAATGCTGCGGACCAGCGCCGAGAGGTGCGGGTGCCGAACGCTGTCCGCGAGGTCAGCGACAGTTTGCCACCGCATCAGCCGCTGGCGCTGCTGTCTGCTGAGACGGGCCCGGGCCGGCAGCTCAGCTTCGAAACCGAGCGGCCGGAGGGCCTGCCAAACCTCATCGAGTCGATCGAGCAGATCCCGCCAGCGGCTGGCGACGGACGTTCCATACGCCCGGAGCAACGTGGCATGCTGCTCGCCGCGATTGGATGACAACACCAATGTGGCACCGTCGGCGAAGATCACCCGGGGCAGTTCTGCGGGGACCAGAGCGTGGCCCGAGCGGGCGAGCTCAGCCTCCAACGGGCGACCGCTCTTGCGAAACAGATCACGCCACGGCGCTGGGAAGCCAAGAACAGCGGGGGCATCGTCCACCAACACCCCGTCAGTGAGCTCATACGGTGCCCAGCTGCCACCGAGGACACTGGCTCGTTCGTACAAATCGACGGTATGGCCGAGCTTGGCGAGGCGAGCTGCTGCCGCCATCCCGGCGAGCCCGCCGCCCACGACAGTAATCGGCGGTCCGTCCATGGCCATGAGGGTAGGGGAGCGGTCCAGCCCGGGTGTCAGGCTTGAGGGCATGAGTGCGGCGAACTCGCCCAGAATCGTGATCACCTATTGCACGCAATGTCGATGGCTGCTGCGCGCCACTTGGCTGGCTTCGGAGCTGCTGACGACCTTCACCACAGACATAGCGGAGGTGGCGCTTCGCCCGGGCGTGGGTGGCGTCTTCAGAGTGTCCGTCGACGATGACGTGGTGTGGGATCGCAACGTCGATGGAGGCTTTCCCGATCTGGGTCGGCTGAAGCGCGATCTCCGGGACCGGGTGGCTCCCGGACGCGACCTCGGGCACACCGATCGTGCGGCGAATTAGTCTGACGCTATGCCTGATCTTGCACCCATCGACGAGTCGTGGAGCACCGCCTTGTGCGTCGTGGCGCATCCGGATGATCTTGAGTTCGGCGCGGCGGCGGCCGTGGCCCGGTGGACCGACGCGGGCAAATCCGTCAGTTACGCGATGGTCACCAGCGGTGAGGCGGGCATCGATGGCCTGGCCCCAGATGAGTGCCGCCGAGTGCGTGAGGCAGAGCAGGTCGAGTCGGCGAAGCTCGTCGGTGTCGACGTCGTGGAGTTTCTGGGGCTGCCTGACGGGATTCTGGAGTACGGCGTGGCGCTGCGCAGAGTGATCTGCGGGGTCATCCGCAAGCACCGCCCCGAGATTGTGATCACCAACAATTTCCGCGAGACCTGGGGCGGGCGGTCCCTCAACCAGGCCGATCACATCGTTACCGGTAGAGCCACCGTAGATGCGGTGAGTGACGCAGCCAACCGGTGGATATTCCCCGAACAGTTGACCCAGGGCGGCCTCGATCCGTGGCATGGTGTGCAGGGAATCTGGGCTGCCAATTCGCCGCAGTCTGATCACGGAGTCGACACCAGCGCCACGTTCGAGCGGGGGGTGGCTTCGCTAGCGGCACATCAGGCGTACATCGCGGGCCTCGGCTGGGAGCATTTTGATCCAGCCGAGTTCTTGGAAGGGCTTGCGCGCGGCACGGGCACCCGGCTGGGTGTGCCGATGGCTGTGGCCTTCGAAGTCTTTCCGACGGGCTGGGGCGACTGAACGCGGCACCATTCGGGCTTTGACACGCCCGAATCTCCCCGCTCTTGACGCGTTGTCCGACCATTGGTGTAGCGTTATCCGAGTTCGAACACGCGTTCTATATGAGGAACTTGGGGAAGGGCCTCCGAAGTTCGCTGTTCGAAGTGGCGCAGTGTTCGCGGCACGCGCTCCCGGCTTGCCTCGGTGTGGGTGGTTCTCGACCCCCGTCCACACCGAGGCCGCCAACCCGGGTCGAGTTCGATGTCCGCACCGACCCGAGGTTCGAT